>NZ_KV786785.1:0-1520 GCF_001806955.1 Burkholderia sp. HMSC10F09 | reverse complement strand
GGGTGTTCGCAGTTGAATCTGGGGTACATCACGCGTATTGCGGGGAATGCGGGGCGGCAGGAGGAGCGGGGTCGAGGCTTTGAGCTTGCAACGGGTTTGTGGGGGGTAGTGCGATCGGCGATGGGAATGCTGATTACCACCCAAGGTAGGCCGGGAGCGGATGGGCAAGTAAAGAGCATGTCCGAGACGCTGTCCCAACTCGACGACGCCCATAGGCTTCACGACTTCATGAGCAAGGCGGCTCAGGAGGCGGAGGCGCAGGATGTCGACGGGCACCAGTCGGATGTGGCCAAAGCGATTTCCCGACAGAACGAACAGATTCGCGGCCGAGCAAGCGAGGCGAATCCGTTTGCCGAATTGGCCGAGCCGCATCTCGTGATTGCCGGCAAGGCAGGCGTTCAACTCGTTACGCCCGCCACCGCGCACGTCGCTGCGCAACAGGTCGCGGTGACCAGCGAGGGGCATGTCGGGATCGCGAGCGGCAGCAGTTTTTTCGCCAGCATACGCGACACCATCCGTTTCGTCGCCCAAAAGGGGATCGTGAAATTTGTTTCAGCGGCCGGCGATATCGTGCTTCACGCGTTGACGCAATCGATCGTTGCGCGTGCGCAGAAACAGATCCTTCTCGAGGCAGACGAAATCATCTTGCGCGGGAAGCGAAAAATCCGTTTCGAGGTCAACGGTAGTTTCACGAATATGGATGCGTCGGGAATCGTGCACGGCACGTCCGGAAAATTTCTTGCCCATGCGTCGTTTCACCAGCTTCCGGGGCCTTTGAGCCAGGCAGTCGATCTCGCTCCGAAGAAGATTTGTATCGAATGCTTGATGAAGGCAGCGCGAAGTGGGACGGCACTTGTATTGAGATAGACGGGGAGACCTGGAAAGTGAAGTTTTCTGATGATGTGACGCTTGGACGCCAAGAACCTTAACGAGGCGGTCGGGAAAATCGCACAACGCGCTGAGGCGTGAGTGTAGTTCTCTAGCGATAGAGGTATCGAATGACAGCAAATCGATTGAGTGGGGTTCTTGTGGTCCTGCTGGTGTTTGTCGCGGGATGCGCTGGTTTGCATGCCGATGAGTCGTCTACGGTCGAGATGCCGAAGACAGTCGAGCTGAATAGTGGTGATTCACGTTCGATGAATTATACGCCGTGGTACATCCACACATTCTCGATTTCTGGGCCGAAGGGAACAAGAATCGGTGGTGGAGGTGGGAACATGTCGCCGATGGAAGAGGACGGTTATCCAGGGCATTCGGGAGGCCAATGCTGTACGCGTTACCCCAGAGAATGGCAGCCTGACCTGCGGTTGACGGTGCGGTGGTTGGTCGACAAAAAGAACGAGAAGACGTCGGGCTGGTACAAGGCCGAGAATGTTCGAATTCCGCAGTATGACGGAAGCCGATCAGGGGGCGTATGGGCGATCTTTTTACCGGGAGATCGGGTCAAGCTTATGGTGGCTGACGGCAACGCCAATGGTCGTAATTCGGTAGCGGTACGTCCGGGAGACGACGATCCTGAT
>NZ_KV786784.1:0-2686 GCF_001806955.1 Burkholderia sp. HMSC10F09 | reverse complement strand
GCGCTGTGCATCGCCTGGGAAGTGTGGCTCGCGCCGCTGCGCCCCGGCGGCTCCGCCCTGATGCTGAAGGCCGTGCCGCTCGCGCTCGCGCTGCCGGGCGTCTGGCGGCGTAACATCTATACGATGCAGTGGGCGAGCATGCTGGTTCTCGTCTATTTCGCCGAAGGCATCGTGCGCGGCATGTCCGATCGCGGGCTGTCCGCGACGCTCGGCTGGTGCGAGACCGCGCTCGCCCTCGGCTTCTTCGCGGCTGCACTCGCCTACGTCGCGCCGTTCAAACGCGCGGCGAAAAAGCAGCGCGCCGCGTCCTGACCCTTACGCGACAAGATGATGATGTCCATCGACACTTTCGTTTCCGCGTGCCGCGACGCGATCGGCGCCGCGCACGTGCTGACCGACGCGCACGATACCGAACCGTTCCTGACCGACTGGCGCCGCCGCTACAAGGGTGCCGCCTGCGCCGTGCTGCGGCCCGGCAGCACGGCCGAAGTCGCGGCGCTCGTGCGCATCGCGAACCGGCACGGCGTCGCGCTCGTGCCGCAAGGCGGCAACACGGGCCTCGCCGGCGGCGCGACGCCGGACACGTCCGGCACGCAGGCCGTGCTGAGCCTGGCGCGGCTCAATCGCGTGCGCGCGCTCGATCCGCACAACAACACGATCACCGTCGAAGCGGGCGTGATCCTCGCCGACGTGCAGGCACGTGCACGCGAAGGCGGCCGCCTGTTCGCGCTCAGCCTCGCGGCGGAAGGCAGCTGCACGATCGGCGGCAACCTGTCGACGAACGCGGGCGGCACCGCGGTGCTGCGCTACGGCAACGCGCGCGAGCTCTGTCTCGGCCTCGAGGTCGTGACGCCGCAGGGCGAGATCTGGGACGGCCTGCGCGGACTGCGCAAGGACAACACCGGCTACGACCTGCGCGATCTGTTCATCGGCGCGGAAGGCACGCTCGGCATCATCACGGCCGCCGTGATGAAGCTGCATCCGCTGCCGGCCGCGCAAGTCACGGCGCTGGCCGCGCTCGAATCGCCGCACGCTGCACTCGACTTCCTGTCGCTCGCGCAGCGCGCGGCCGGCCCGCTGCTGACGGGCTTCGAGCTGATGTCCGATTTCTGCATGCAGCTCGTCGGCAAGCACTATCCGCAACTGCGCTATCCGTTCGCACAGACGCACGCGCAGACGGTGCTGCTCGAACTGTCCGACAACGAAAGCGAAACGCATGCGCGCGCGCTGTTCGAAAAGCTGATGGAAGAAGCATTCGACGCGGGGCTCGTGGTCGATGCGGTGGTCGCGGAAAACCTCGCGCAGTCGCGCGCGTTCTGGGACTTGCGCGAGCACATCCCGCTCGCGCAGGCCGACGAAGGGCTCAACATCAAGCACGACATCGCGGTGCCGATCTCGTCGATCGCGCGCTTCATCGACGAAACCGACGCAGCGATCCAGCAGGCCGCGCCCGGCGCGCGGATGGTCACGTTCGGCCATCTCGGCGACGGCAACCTGCACTACAACGTGCAGACGCCCGAAGGCGGCGATCCGAAGGCGTTCCTCGCACAGTTCCAGGCGCCGATCAACCGTATCGTGTACGACAACGTGCATCGCCATCACGGCACGATCAGCGCGGAGCACGGCATCGGGCAACTGAAGATCGACGACGCGCAGCGCTACAAGTCGCCGGTCGAAACGGCGCTGATGCGCACGCTGAAGACCGCGCTCGATCCGCGCGGGCTCATGAATCCCGGCAAGGTCCTGCGCTGAAGCCGTCCATTCGGGAGCGACGTTCGTGAAAATCCGTGTGCTGTCCGACCTGCACCTCGAAAGCCACCAGCCCGATACGATCGCGCATGCGGATGCCGATCTCGTCGTGCTGGCCGGCGACATCCACAATCACGCGGAAGGCCTGCGCTGGGCCGCGGAAACGTTCGACCCGCGCGTGCCGGTCGTCTATGTGCCGGGCAATCACGAGTACTACGACGGGGAATTCGGCGCGCTCGAAACGGCGATGCGCGACGCCGCGCGCGCGCTCGACAACGTGCATTACCTGAACAACGACGCCTACGTCGATCCGCAACGGCGCTTTCGTGTGCTCGGCACGACGCTGTGGGCCGATTTCTCGCTGTTCGGCGCGGACGACGAGAGCGTCGCGCGCGCAATCGACGCCGCGCAGCGCGTGATGCTCGACTTCAAGGGATTGATCCAGGTGACCTGGCCGCACGATGCGGCGCTGCACGGCGACGCGCCTGCGCCCGAGCGCGACTTCGCGCCGGCCGATGCGATCGCGCTGCATCGGCGCAGCCGCGCGTGGCTCGCGGCGCAGCTCGCGCAGCCGTTCGCGGGCCGCACGATCGTCGTCACGCACCATGCGCCGCACCGGCTGTCGCTGGCGCAACGCTATGCGGAAGATCTGGCTTCGGCGGGATTCGTCACGCAGATGACGGAACTCGTGCGGCCGCCCGTCGCCCTGTGGGTGCACGGCCACACGCACACGTCATTCGACTATGTCGTGGAGGGCGGCACGCGCGTCGTTTGCAATCCGCGCGGCTACATTCATCGACGCACCGGCGAACGGGAAAACGCTGCGTTCGCGTGGGACAAGGTGATCACGCTCGACTGAGCGTGCAGAGGCCGGCCGCAGGCGGCCGGCGATGGTGCTGCCGGGCCGGACCGCGGGCGCTCAGCGGCCGGCGCGGCG
>NZ_KV786783.1:3867-15656 GCF_001806955.1 Burkholderia sp. HMSC10F09 | reverse complement strand
CGCACGCCGGTGACGGGCGCGACGTCGCCGGCCGGCGCCGCGTGGCCGCCCGCCTCGAGCGTACGCTGCGCGAGCCAGCGGCGCCAGCCGTATACCTGCAGCACCGCGAACGCACCTTGCAGCAGCATGTCGGAATACAGCTTCGCGTCGAAGAAGATCCAGCCGTACAGCGCGACCGACGCGAGTCCGACCGGCCAGCACAGCATCCGCCGCTTCGCGGTCAGCCAGATCGCCAGCGCGCTGACGATCACGCCGGCGATTTCGAGGGAGGACATCGTATGGGCTCCTGGGTAGCCGCCGCGCGGCGATCAGAAATCATAGGTCAACGACACGCGTGCGGTGCGCGGCGCGCCGGGGAACAGATACGCGTCGCCCTGCTGCTCGCCCGCATCGCGCCAGTAGAACTTGTTGAACAGATTGTCCACCGACACGCGCAACACGGTGCGATGACCGGCGATCTTCGTCGTATAGCGCGCGCCGAGATTGAACACGAACCACGACGGCACGCGCGCGGTGCCTTCTTCGTTCGCGTTGCGGCTCGCGCTGTACTCGACGCCGCCGAGCACGTCGAGCCCCGTGACGCCCGGTACCGCGTAGTCGGCATACAGCGACGCGCGCAGCGCCGGCACGTTGATGATCTGGTGTCCCTCGTACGCGGCGCTGCCCGAATCGTACGCACGGGCGCGAATCGCCGCCACGCTCGCGGTCAGCGACAGACGCTCGGTGAGCCGCCCGGCCGCACCGAGCTCGATCCCCTGATGCCGCTGCGTGCCGCGCTGCACGAACGTGTAGCTGCTGCCCGACGCATCGGGATCGGCGAACTGGAACGGCTTGCTGATCGTGAACAGCGCGGCCGTCAGGCTCAGCCGGTCGAGCCAGTCGTACTTCGCGCCGACTTCGACCTGATGCGATTCGACCGGCGGCAGGAACGCATACGCATTGGTCGCGCGCACGGGCGCCTGATCGCCGAGCGACAGCGCCTTGCTGTACGACGCATAGAGCGACAACGCACGTACCGGCTTGTACACGAGCGCGACCTGCGGCAGGAACACGGAACGATCGGTGCGCGTGGCCGGGCCGTCGATGCTGTCCCAGCTGCGTTGACGCAGCAGCACTTCCTTGCCGCCCGCGAGCACCTGCCAGTGTTCGCCGATGCTGATGCGGTCGAGCCCGAACAGTCCGTACTGCCATGCGTCGAGCTGCGGATACGACGGGCCCGCCACGTTGGGCGACGGCGCGAACGCGACATCGGGACCGTAGATGTTCTCGCTGCCGACGTAGTCGTACACCGCACTTGCCATGTGCACGACGCGACGCTGCACGCTCAGGCCGAGCGTCAGCTCGTGCCGCAGCGGCCCGGTCGCGAACTTGCCCGTCGTCACCGCGCGCACGTCGTCGTTGCGGCGGTATTCGCCGGGGCTGCGGAAGTCGTACACGTCGTAGTCGCCATTCGCGCCGAAGAAGAACGGCGACGTCGTGCCGGCCACGCAGCTCGCCGCGTAGTAGCAGCCGTATGCAAACGCGCTGTTGTCGTCGATCATCGTGCGGCTGCGGCCGGCGGCGATGTACGCTTTCCAGTCGTCGTTGAACTGATAGTCGAAGCGCGCGTTCAGGTTCAGCGCATCGGTCGTGACGGGCTTCGCCCACGGCTGGGTGCCGAGCGCCTTCGACGTCGTATGAACCGACGGTACGACGGTGCCGCCGAGCAGTTGATAGCCGGGTGCGGAACGCTGGATCCACTGCTGGAATTCGGCGTTCAGCTGCAGGCTCGCACGCGGGCTGATGTCCCAGTCGGCGGCGATCGAACCGAACGTGCGGCGTCCGTTCGTACCGTCGATGTACGAGTGCATGTTTTCCTTCGCCGCGTTCACGCGGAAGCCGAACTGGTTGTCCGGCCCGAAGCGCCGGCCGACGTCCACGGCCGCCGATGTCGAGCCGCGGCTGTCGACGCCCGCGGTCACGCTCGCGACGTTGGCGGAGCGCTTGGTCACGAAGTTGATCACGCCGCCCGGCGCGACGACGCCGCTGTCGATGCCGGCGAGCCCTTTCAGGATCTCGACGCGTTCCTTGTTCTCGAGCGGCACGTTCTGCTCGCCGGACACCGTCAGCCCGTCGATCCGGATCGCGCTCGCCAGGTCGACCGGAAAGCCGCGGATCGCGAAGCCTTCAAAGTAGCCGACCGGTGCGTAGTCGTTGACGACCGACGCGTCGTTGCGCACGACGTCGCTCAAGCGCTTCGCCTGCTGATCGTCGAGCTGCGCGCGCGTGACGACGTTGACCGACACGGGCGTGTCGAGCAGCGGCGCGTCGTCGAAGCCGGCGACCGATGCTTCTCGCGCGCGATAGGTATGGCCGCGTGCGCCGCTGACCGTGATCGCCGGCAGCGTCGCATCGGGTGCCGCCGTGGCGGCCGCTGCGGGCGTCGCTTCGGCGCTCGATGCGGGCGCGTCGCCCGGTGCCGCGACGGCCTGCGCCGCGAAAAGCGTGATGCCGAGGCCGGCGCAGAGGCCCGCATTCGCGCGGCGCCGTGGCGTACGCCGCGCGGTTGTTTTGCTTACCGTCATGGTTATGGATGGCGCACTCGCCATTCGATCCTGTCGAAACACGTTACGAAGCTGCACGGCGCGCCCCGCCGAGTGCGCCTCCGTGCGCCGTTCGCGGGACGAGCCGGACGATGCGGACGCGTACGCGCCGCTCGGTCGGGAAAACGCGGGATCGGACATCGGATGCGCGCGACGCGCAACGCCGGCGCCGCCGTCGATCGTTCGTCGGACGGGCGGCGGCCGGCGCAATTGCGCGGTCGGGCATGCGGGGAACGCTTCGATGCCGCGATGGGCGAGCGATGCGGGCAGAAGCGCCGTTTAGGCAACGGGGCATGCGCATCGCGCGCGGCATCGCGGCGTGGCGCGCATTTTACCGCGCGCGCGGCGCGGGGCCGGGAAATCGGCGGCGGCGGCGGGAGGACGGACGGCTGACGGTCGAGCGCGAGCGACAGCGGGCGCGGCGGGCGGCGTGATAGCGTGCCGCGCTCAAAACCCCTGCGTCGTCACGGTCGGATCGACGATCAGGTGCACGACGCCGTAAATCGCCGCGCCGACGAGCAGCGCGAGCACGATCGCGACGAACGGCAGCAGCGTGAAGTTGACGTTCGCGAGATCGGACGCGTGCGCCTTGCTGTTGCGTACGCCGAAGAAACTCCACAGAACGAGGCGGATCATGCTGAACAGCTTCATGGTGTGCTCCTTTCGTCTATCGGTTGACGCTATCGTCGGTCCGACAGGCCTGCGGAAAAAGAAGCAGTTGCGCGCGATTTCTGCGCAGCACGCGCGCTGCGGCCGCATGCCGCAGGGTACTAGCGCGCTACTTGAACTGCGGCGCGCGCTCGACCGGCGACCAGCGGAACGGCAGCACGGCCGCAGTACGCCGCACGTCCGTCACATGAAAGCGCACGACGCGTTGCGCGCCGTCGAACGACGCGACGAGCGGCCCGTCCCAGACGATCTCGGCGCGTGCGGCCACGTACAGCAGATCGCCGCGCCCGAAGTCGACGAACAGCAGCCCGGCGCGCGGGTCGTGCTGCAGGTTGCCGAGCGTATTGAACAGCCGGTTGCCGCTGAAATCGGGCGTCGCCAGCGTCCGCGCATCTTCGACGCGCACGAAGCCCGGCATTCCGCCGCGATGCGACACGTCCGCGCCGCGCGCGACGCCCGCCTCGGCCGACGCGTTCGCGCTCGCGACGAAAAACGTATCGGCTTGCGCGAGCAGCGTGCGATCGTCGTCGCCGAGACGGTCGGACCGCTGCGTCGCGGGCCGCGCGTGCCCGTCGCGCGGCGCGGCGGTCGGCGTGCGCGCCTGGATGTACTTCGCGCAGTTGCCGAAACTCTGCTCGACCGCGATCGTCAGCGCGTCGCCGTCCACCGCCTGCACGACGCCGTTCACGCGATTGCGCCGCCGCGTCGCGAACTCGATGCCGAGTCCGCCGAGCAGCGCGCCGGCGTACCACGTACCGGCCAGCGGATCGTCCGGCAGCGCGCCGCCCGCGATCGTCAGCGTGCGCGCGTCGGGCGACGACACGAAGCCCGGCTCGCCGACGCGCAGCGTCGCCCACGGCTGACCGTCCGCATCGACGCCGCCGACCACGAAGAACGGCAGCTGCGCAAAGAACGTACGGTGCTGTTCGGGCATGAAGCGGCGGATACCGCGCAGCCCGATCGCATCGGCGGCGTCGGTGACGCCGGCGCGCTGCTGCACGGCGCGCTCGCCCGCATGAAACGGCGAGCCCGGCAGTTCCCAGCCCGGTATCGCGGCGGTCGGCGCGTTCACGTCGTGCTCCCGGGCGCGGCGTCGGCCAGCAGGCCCGCGCGCGTCGACTGCATCGCAATGAAGCGCGGCAGCGCCTCGATCCGCGCGAGCCACGCGCGCACGTGCGGATACGGGTCGAGCGACACGCCGCCTTCCGGCGCATGCGCGATGTACGTGTATGCGGCGATGTCGGCGATCGTCGGCTGCGCGCCGGTCGCGAACGGCTTGTCGGCGAGTTCGCCGTCGATCGCGGTCAGCAGCTTCGCGGCCGTGCGCTTCGCGGCGTCGTGATCGAGCGTCGCGCCGAACACGGTGACGAGCCGCGCGGCCGCCGGCCCCGTCGCGATCGGCCCGGCCGCGAACGACAGCCAGCGCTGCACGGCCGCCGCGCCGAGCGGATCGTCGGGCAGCCAATGCGCGTCGCCGTAGCGCTTCGCGAGATACACGAGGATCGCGTTCGAATCGGCGAGCACGGTGCCGTTGTCGTCGATCACCGGCACCTGGCCGAGCGGATTCAGCGCGAGGAACGCCGGTGCGCGCTGCGCGCCGGCCGCGAGATCGACGTCGACGGTCTCGAACGGCAAGCCGAGCAGCGACAGGAACAGCCGGACGCGATGCGCGTGCCCTGACAGCGGAAACGAATAGACGCGGATCGGCGACACGGGCTGGGCAGTAGCTGGCATGTAAGAACTCCGGATTCACGCGTCGCCGGACGCGGCGACGAACGGCCTCAGCGTACCGCTCGCCGACGTTCGCCAGAAGGCGGATAATCGCGGAAACATTATCCGCTTCCATAGGACAATCGACGATGGCCGATCTGCGCGACGTGAACCTGAACCGGCTGGCGGTGTTCGTTGCCGTCGTCGAAGCGGGGTCGCTGACGGCCGCGGCCGAACGGCTCGGCCTCGCGAAGACGGTGGTCAGCACACACATGCAGCGTCTCGAATCGGAAGTCGGCGCAAACCTGCTCGTGCGCACGACGCGACGGCTCAGCGTGACCGACGCGGGCCGCGCGTTCTACGATGCGTGCCGCGACATCGTGCAGGCCGCCGAAACGGCGCTCGACGCCGTGTCGTCCGACGCCGGGCCGCTGCGCGGCACGCTGCGCGTGAGCGTGCCGGTCGACTACGGCGCGCAGGTCGTCGCGCCGGCGGTCGTCGCGCTGCGCGATGCGCATCCGTCGCTCGACGTCGAGCTGATCGCGAACGACCGCGTGGTCGATCTCGTCGCGGAGAACCTCGACGTCGCCGTCCGCATCGGCCGGCTCGCCGATTCGAACTATCGCGCGGTGCAGCTCGGCACGTACGAGAAGTGGCTGGTAGCAAGCCCGGCGTTCGTCGCGCGCTACGGGCTGCCGCGCGATCCGGCCGCGCTCGCGGCGCTGCCGTTCGTGATGCTGTCGACACTTGCGCGCCCGCATACGCTCGAACTCGAAAGCGCACGCGGCGGCAAGGCGTCGGTGCGCTGTAGCGCGTCGGTCGTGTCGAACACGGCAACCGCCTGTCGCGCGATCGCGCTCGCGGGTGGCGGCTTCGGGCTGCTGACGGATTTCTCGATCGCGGACGACGTCGCGGCCGGCTCGCTCGTGCGGCTGCTGCCCGCATGGCGCGCGGCGCCGGCCGGGATTCACGCGGTGTATCCGTCGACGCGGCTGCCGTCGCCGAAGGTGCGCGCGTTCATCGACGCGATGAAGGCGACGATCGGCGCGACGCCGCGCACGCCGCCCGCACGCCCCGCGACGCGCAGGCGCACCGCGCGCTGAAGCGCGAGCGCGAGCGCGGCGCGCCGGTCTCGTTCACGTCGGCAACTTGTCCGCGCCGCCCGCTTCCCGCAACGTCCCCAGCAGCACCTTCCTGCAACTCGCGACCATCTGCGCTTCGGGATCGCGATAGCCGGTCAGCAGCCAGGCCGCGCCGACGTTCGTCATCGCGCCGACGAGCGCAAGCCCGATCAGCCGCTGCTCGGTGCGTTCGGCGGCGGTCTGCGGCTCGCGCGCCGAGCCGATCGCCATGATCAGCTTGCCGAAGTCGATCAGCATCCGCTGGTAGGTCGCATCGGTATCCGCGCTGACGCCCATCACTTCGAGCAGCAGCACGCGCGCCGCGCACGGATCGCGCAGGAAGCCGAAGAACGCGGCGAGCCCCGCATCGATGCGCTCGTGCAGCGCGCCGCCGTGCTCGGCCACCGCATGCGCGACCGCGTCGTGCAACTGCTGCGCGTGATGCAGGTACGTGCAGCGCAGCAGATCTTCGGTACTGTCGAACGCCGCATAGAAATAGCGGTCGTTCAGCTTCGCCTCCTGGCAGATCGCGCGCACGGTCGCCTTGCGAAAGCCGATCGTGCCGAACACGCGCGTGGCCGCGCGGATCAGCGCGTCGCGCCGCTCCGCCGCGCGTACCTCGGGTGCCACGCCGCCGTACGCGCGGCCCCGCTTTTCCGTTTCGAGTGCTTTCTCCATTTCGCTATTTGACATCAGGACACCCGAAAACTAAAGTGGTGACGACCAACACCACAATAGACACGCCGCCGGCACGACGGTAGCGGAACGGGAGGACGACGGATGAAGGGTTTTTCCGGCAAGGTCGCCGCGATCACGGGCGCCGGTTCGGGGATGGGCCGCAGCCTTGCGGTCGAGCTCGCGCGGCGCGGCTGCGAGGTGGCGCTCGCCGACGTCAACGACGTCGCGCTCGCCGGCACGGCGGCCGCATGCGCGAAGCACGGCGTGCGTACGAGCACGCGGCGCGTCGACGTCGCCGACCGCGACGCCGTGTTCGCGTGGGCCGATTTCGTGCGCGCCGAACACGGCAAGGTGAACCTGATCTTCAACAACGCAGGCGTGTCGCTGGCCGCGAGCGCCGAGACGGCGAGCCGAGCCGATCTCGAATGGATCGTCGGCATCAACTTCTGGGGCGTCGTGCACGGCACGCAGGCGTTCCTCCCGCATTTGCGCGCGTCCGGCGACGGGCACGTGGTCAATACGTCGAGCCTGTTCGGGCTCATCGCGATGCCGACGCAAAGCGCGTACAACGCGACGAAGTTCGCGGTGCGCGGCTTCACCGAAGCGCTGCGGATGGAGCTCGAACTCGACGGCGCGCCCGTGAGCGCGACCTGCGTGCATCCGGGCGGCGTCGCGACGAACATCGTAGACGCGAGCCGCGTCGACACCAGCATTCACGCGCTCACCGGCCAGGACGAAGCGACCCATCGCCGTCAGGCGAATCGCCTGATCAATGCGACGACCGCCGACGACGCCGCCCGGCAGATCCTCGCCGGCGTCGAGCGCAACGCGCGCCGCGTGCTGGTCGGCGCCGATGCGCGCCGCCTCGACACGCTCGCGCGCCTGCTCGGCGCCGGCTATCAGCGGCTCGTGCTGCGCCACGTGGGCCGCGCCCGCGCGCGCAATCTCGCCCGCACGGCCACGCCGGCCGCGCACGCCTCCACCGCGATCAAGGACACCGCATGACCTCGACGACGACCGACCGGCGCGCCGCGCCGCCCGCCTGCGGCGACAGCCGCGACCTCGACGTGCTGATCGTCGGTGCCGGGCTGTCCGGTATCGGCGCGGCCTATCACCTGAACAAGCGCTGCCCGCATGCGAGCGTCGCGATCGTCGAGGCGCGCGACGCGATCGGCGGCACGTGGGATCTGTTCCGCTATCCGGGCGTGCGTTCGGATTCCGACATGTTCACGCTCGGCTACAGCTTCCGCCCGTGGCACAGCGACAAGGCGATCTCCGACGGCCAGACGATCCTCGACTACATCCGCGACACCGCGCGCACGTACGGGATCGACAAGCTGATCCGCTACGGGCAGAAGGTCGTCGCGGCCGACTGGAATTCGAACCATGCACGCTGGACGGTGCGCGTCGAGCGCACGCGCGACGGCGCGACCGACACGCTCGTCTACACGTGCCGCTTTCTCTATATGTGCAGCGGCTACTACGACTACGATGCCGGCTACCTGCCCGACTGGCCCGCGATGGACACGTTCGAGGGCCGCATCGTGCATCCGCAGCACTGGCCGAAGGATCTGTCGTACGCGAACCGGCGCGTCGTCGTGATCGGCAGCGGCGCGACGGCCGTCACGCTCGTGCCGTCGATGGCGGCCGACGCGCAGCACGTGACGATGCTGCAGCGCTCGCCCACCTACATCGTGTCGCTGCCGGCGCGCGACAAGATCGCGAATGCGCTGCGCCGCGTGCTGCCGTCGCGGCTCGCGCACCGGCTCGTGCGCGTGAAGAACGTGCTGTTGACGATGTATCTGTACAACGTGTCGCGCCGCAAGCCCGAGCGCACGAAGCAGTTCATCATCCGCGCCGCGAGCCGGCAGCTCGGCCCCGACTTCGACGTCGCGAAGCATCTGACGCCGCGCTACAACCCGTGGGACCAGCGCCTCTGTCTCGTGCCGAACGGCGATCTGTTCAAGGCGATCCGCGCGGGCCGCGCGTCGATCGTCACCGACGAGATCGAACGCTTCACGCCGACCGGGCTGAAACTGAAAAGCGGCGCACAGCTCGACGCCGACGTGATCGTCACCGCGACCGGCCTGAAGGTGAAGATGCTCGGCGGCGCACGCGTGACGGTCGACGGCCGCGCGGTCGACCTGCCGCAGACGGTGTCCTATAAAGGGATGATGTACAGCGACGTGCCGAACCTCGCGTCGTCGTTCGGCTATACGAACGCGTCGTGGACGCTGAAAGCCGAACTGATCGCGCGCTACGTGTGCCGGCTGCTGAACCACATGCGCGCGCACGGGTACGATACCTGCGTGCCGCGCCTCGCGCCCGGCGATCTCGGCGACGTGCCGGCCGTGAACCTGAGCTCCGGCTATATCCAGCGCGCGGCCGGCATCCTGCCGAAGCAGGGCCACCGCAAGCCGTGGAAGTTTCATCAGAACTACGTGCTCGATCTCGCATCGCTGAAGTTCAGCGGCCTCGCCGACTCGGCAATGCATTTCGAACGCCGCGCGACAGCCGGCCCGGCGGCGACGCCGGCGACCGAACCCGTACTCGAAACCCGCTGAGGCCGCCATGAGCCCGACGCTCCATCTGATCCTGAACATCCTGCTCGGCATCGTCGCGGTGCTCGCCGCGCTCGCGCTGTTTTCCGGCTACGTCGCGCGCCGCGTGACGCGCGCGTTTCCGCCCGAAGGGCGCGTCGTCGAGGTCGGCGGCGACCGCATCCACTATGTCGAATACGGCAGCGGCACGCCGATCGTGTTCGTGCACGGGCTCGCCGGCCAGTTGCGCAACTTCGCGTATCTGCCGCTCGCGCGGCTCGCGCAGCATCACCGCGTGATTCTCGTCGACCGGCCGGGCGCCGGCCGCTCGACCCGCGGCGCCGGATCGCAGGCGAACGTGTTCGCGCAGGCGCGCACGATCGCCGCGTTCATCGACGCGCTGCGGCTCGACCGCCCCGTGCTCGTCGGCCATTCGCTCGGCGGCGCGATCGCGCTCGCGGTCGGGCTGAACCATCCGGAGCGCGTGAGCCGGCTCGCGCTGATCGCGCCGCTGTCGCATCCGCAGTCCGAGCCGCCCGCGCCGTTCCGGCCGCTCGTGCTGCCGTCGCCGCTCGTGCGCCGCTTCGTGTCGTGGACCTTCGCGATCCCGATGACGATCCTGACCGGCCGCCAGGCCGTGCGCCTCGTGTTCGCGCCCGAAGACGTGCCGCGCGACTTCGCGGTCAAGGGCGGCGGCCTGCTCGGGCTGCGGCCTGCCAGCTTCTATGCGACCGCCACCGACCTGCTGTGCGCGCCCGACGATCTGCCCACGATGGAAAGCCGCTACGCGGAACTCGCGGTGCCGGTCGACGTGCTGTATGGACGCGAGGACCGGATCCTCGACTGGCGCGCCCACGGCGACGCGCTCGCGAAGAAGTCGGCGCGCGTGCGGCTGACGGTCGTCGAAGGCGGGCACATGCTGCCCGTGACGATGCCGGAAGCGACCGCCGACTGGCTGCTCGAGGTGGCCGCCGCGCCGGTGACGGCGGCGGCGGCGCGCGCGGCGCACTGAACGGTGCGCTGCCCGGCGCACTGAGCGGCGCAGACAGCGGGCGCGGCCTGGTAGGCCTTGTTGGCCTGGTCGGCCTTGTTGGCCTGTGTTGGCCTGTGTTGGCCTGTGTCGGCTTGCGCTGGCTTGCGCTGGCTTGCGTCGGCTTGCGTCGGCTTGCGTCGGCTTGCATTGGCTTGCGTCAAACTGCGTCGGACCGCGTCCGACTCCCTCGCTCGTCGGTTGGCGATGGTGCCCAGCAGCGACGCGCGCCGTGGCGTTACGCGGCGGGCGGCCGTGGAAGCCGTAGTCGAATCAGCTGCCGTCGTCCGGCAACTCGAGGCCGAGTTCGGCAATCACGTCGCGCGCGCTGCGGAACGCCTCGACCGCGGCGGGCGCGCCCGCATACAGCGCGCTGTGCAGCAGCACCTCGCGGATTTCGACGAGCGTCGCGCCGTTGTTCAGCGCGCCGCGCACGTGCCCCTTCAGCTCGGTGCTGCGGCCGAGCGCCGCCAGCATCGCGCACGTGCAGAGGCTGCGCGTCTTCAGATCGATCCCGCCGCGCTGCCATGTGCTGCCCCATGCGTGCTCGTTCAGCCAGTCCTGCAGCGGCCGCGAAAAGCCGTCGAGGTCGCGCATCGCGCGCTCGACGAACGGCTCCCCCATCACCTCGGTCCGACGCGCCTTGCCGCGCTCCCTGTCCTGTTCGCTCATGTCCGTATCCTGTCTCGGGTCGCGGCCGCTTCGATCGGGGCCCGCAGCCGGATGGGCCCGCTTCATGTTCGCGGCGCGCCCGCGTTTCGTCAAAGACGCGGCGCTCGGTGACGGCCGTTACGTCGCGCGATGCTACGTAACATCGCGCGCCGCGTTACGGCAGCTTACGGGAACATCACGGCGACTCGCCGGGCGGTCGCGCAGCGGCCGTTCGGGAAATCGGCGCTACGGCGTTTAAATCGCATCGAAACTCCCGGTTTTCGCAACGAAACGACCGGCGTGATCGCCGAAGTTGGCATGGCGCGGAATTTGCAGATAAGGGCTTCGGACAACTTCCAATGTCGAGGCCAACATGCACCATTACTTCAACAAGACGACGGTCGCGCTGGCTGTGTCGTCGCTTCTTGCGCTGTACGGCTGCGGCTCCGTCGACGGGCCGACCACGCCGCCGACCGTCAAGCCGAGCACGTCGGGAACGTCGGGCGGCGGCGGGACGTCGGGGACTTCGGGTGGCGGTAGTTCGGGGACGTCCGGTGGCGGTAGTTCTTCAGGGACGTCGGGGGCGACGTCGGGGACTTCCGGGACTTCGGGTACGCCTGGTACTTCGGGTACTTCGGGTACTTCGGGCACGTCCGGTACTTCGGGTACGTCCGGTACTTCGGGTACGTCTGGCACTTCCGGTACGTCTGGCACCTCGGGTACTTCGGGCACGTCCGGTACCTCAGGTACGTCTGGCACCTCCGGCACGTCGGGCACGTCCGGTACGTCTGGCACCTCGGGTACTTCG
>NZ_KV786783.1:2719-2867 GCF_001806955.1 Burkholderia sp. HMSC10F09 | reverse complement strand
TGGCACCTCGGGTACGTCTGGCACCTCGGGCACGTCCGGTACCTCGGGCACGTCCGGCACTTCGGGCACGTCCGGTACCTCGGGTACGTCCGGCACTTCGGGTACGTCGGGCACCTCCGGTACGTCCGGTACTTCGGGTACGTCTGGC
>NZ_KV786783.1:1132-2699 GCF_001806955.1 Burkholderia sp. HMSC10F09 | reverse complement strand
CACCTCGGGTACTTCGGGCACGTCCGGTACGTCAGGTACGTCTGGCACCTCCGGCACCTCCGGCACGTCCGGCACGTCCGGCACTTCGGGCACCTCGGGTACGTCCGGTACTTCGGGCACGTCCGGCACTTCAGGCACGTCGGGCACTTCCGGTACGTCCGGCACTTCCGGTACTTCGGGTACGTCCGGCACTTCGGGTACGTCCGGCACTTCGGGCACCTCCGGCACCTCGGGCACTTCGGGCACTTCGGGCACCTCGGGCACGTCCGGCACCGGCGTCACCCCGCTCGGCAACGTCCTGCAGAAATCCGGCAATCTCGTCACGTCGCTCGGCACCGTCGTCGCGAACGGCGGCGCACAGATCGGCGGCGTCACGGTTCCCGGCACGAACCCCACGACCGCGACCAGCGTCGGCAATGCCGTCACGAGCCTCGGCAACGGCGTGCAGTCGGTCGGCAACGGGATCGCGGCCGGCCTCGGCTCGATCGGCGTGTCGGCGAACCCGCTCGGCCCGACGCTCACGTCGACCACCGGACTGCTCACCGGCACCGGCGGCGCGGTCGGCAACCTCGGCAACGCGGTGAAGAGCCTGGGCGCGGGCCCGTTGTCGCCGCTGTCGCCCGTCACGACGCTGGTCGGCGACCTCGCGAACACGGTCGGCACCGCAGTGAACTCGACCGCCTCGGACCTCAACACCGCGCTGAACAGCACGCCGGTCCAGCAGCTCGAGACGCAGCTCGGCAAGGTGATCAACCCGATCACGAACACGCTGACCGGCGGCGTCGACAAGCCCGGCGTCACGCAGACGCTCGGCAGCGCGACGCTGCTCGGTGCACCGCTGAACGGCCTGCTGAGCACGCTCGGCGGCGGCCTCGGCGTCGCCGGCACGAAAATCGGCGGCGCGACGGACTATCCGGTCGGCCAGGCCCTCGGCGGCGTCGTCGGTCAGCTCGGCGCCACGACGACGTCGGTCGGCGGCCTGCTGTACGGCGGCAGCTCGAGCAGCGGCACGAACCCGCTCGCACCGCTCACGGGCCTGCTCGGTTCGCTGACCGGCGGCCTCGGCGGCATCGGCGGCGGCAGCTCCAGCGGGTCGAGCGGCACCGGCGGGACCAGCGGAACGAGCGGCGGCCCGCTCGGCCCGATCACGGGGCTCCTCGGCTCGCTGACTGGCACGCTCGGCGGCATCGGCTCGAGCGGCACCGGCGGAACGAGCGGCACCAGTGGCACGAGCGGCGGCCCGCTCAGCCCGATCACGGGGCTGCTCGGTACGGTGACCGGCACGCTCGGCGGCATCGGCGGCATCGGCGGCTCGAGCGGCACTGGCGGAACGAGCGGAACGAGCGGAACGAGCGGCACCGGCGGAACCAGCGGCACCGGTGTCGGCGGCCTGCTCGCGCCCGTGACGAACCTCGTCAACACGCTGACGCCGCTCGGCGCGAGCCTGACGGGCACGATCACGACGCCGGCCGGTGGCCTGACCGGCGCGGTCGGCGGCGTCCTGACCGGCACGCTGACGCCGCCCACGGCCGGCGTCGGTGGCGGTGCGGGCGCCGGTGCAACCGGC
>NZ_KV786783.1:0-132 GCF_001806955.1 Burkholderia sp. HMSC10F09 | reverse complement strand
TACGGTGACCGGCACGCTCGGCGGCATCGGTGGAACGAGCGGCACCAGCGGCACCAGCGGAACGAGCGGCAGCCCGCTTGGCCCGATCACGGGGCTGCTCGGTACGGTGACCGGCACGCTCGGCGGCATCGG
>NZ_KV786782.1:0-6697 GCF_001806955.1 Burkholderia sp. HMSC10F09 | reverse complement strand
CGGCGCCGCTGCGCCGGCCGGGACGGCCGGCGCGCTCAGTGCGCCGACCGCGGCGATCGCGCGCAGTGTCGTTTCGACCTGTTCGCGTTCGCGCGGACTTTCGAGCACCGCGAGCGCCTGGCGCGCCTGCTGCGGGGTCAGTGCCGGTGCGGCAGCAGATGCCGCCGACGCGGCGGCGGGGGTGGGCGTGGCGGCCTGTGCGGCCGTGACGAAGGCGGCGAGCAGCCAGCCGAGGAGCAAATGTCGCATGAGTGGCATGCGGGCGCGCATCGGCACGCAGCCCGCCGAGCTGGACGATGGACGGAAGTTAACATGATCGCGATCGGAACCGAATAGTTCCGGCGCGCAACGGTCGCAAGACGCGGTCCTGCGGCGAGCGATTCCGAATCCGCGCGCGATGCGGGGCGGCGTTGCGCTCGATCAAGCCGCGAACGATGTGCACAGGGCGCTGCATTCGCTACGGCAACGGCACATCTGCGATCCGTCGTGGAGCGCTGCACGAAGCGCGGCGAACGGCGCGCCGCACGGTCACCGCTGCGCGTCGTGAAAGACCGGCAGCACGTGCGCCGCGAGTTCCTCCATCACGTCGCGCACCGCGCGTTCGGCGCCGAGATTCAGCGTCACGTGATGAACGCCGGCCGCGCGCATGGCTTGCAGGATGCCCGTCAGAGCGTGTCTGCCCGTCGAATAGCCGAGCGGCAGCGCGGCGGGTTGCGCGTCGGGATTCGCGTCGAGCGCGAGCCGCATCGACACGCCGAAGGCACGGAAGGCGGGCGTCGGCAGCCGATCGACGGCCGCGCGCCACATCGAATGACGTGCATGCTGTGTGTCGGGGTCGCGGTGATACGTCATCCAGCCGATCGAATGCCGCGCGATCCAGTCGACGCTTTGTCCGCCCGAGCCGACCGCGAGCAGCGGTACAGGATCGGCGCGATGCGGCAGCAGCTCGAACTCGGGTGCATCGGGCGCGGCGATGTCGGGCAGTACGCGCGACGGCGTTCCGAGCGCCGCCGCGACGACTTCCCAATGTCGGCGATAGCGTTCGCGCCGCGTGTCGGTATCGACGCCGAACGCCGCATATTCGGGCGGCCGGTCGCCGGAGCCGAGCCCGAGGATGAAGCGGCCGTGCGACAGCGTGGCCACCGACAACGCGCCTTTCGCGATATGCAGCGGATGGCGCAGCGGCAGCACGATCGCGCCGCTCGCGAGCGCGATGTCGCGCGTGCGGGACGCGAGGGCGCCGAGCAAGACCCACGGATCGAGATGGCCGACCGGATCCGGATAGTCGGCGCTGTTCAGCGGCACGTCGCGCACCCACAGCGCGCGAAAGCCGAGCGTGTCGGCGAGCGCGGCCAGTTCGACCTGCTCGTTGAAGTCCGCGACGATGTCGCCGCTGCGCAGCAGCGGCAGCGTCAGGCCGATCGACAGCCGTTCCGCGGCGAAGACGCGTGACGCGATGTCGGGGCGGGCGCGGGCGGTCGGAGTCACGGCGTTTCCTCGTTGGCGGCGGGCGAGCGAGCGCAGCGCGTGTGCGTGCGGCACTTATGGTGCGGCGTCGCGCGTGTCGCACGCGTCGGCATGCGCTGCGCCGTCGCCGAATGCTAACGTGTTGCGCGTCGATGCGCAGGCGCCGCATGGCGTCGCGCCCGGCGTCGTGTGAACGGGCATCCGTTCGCGGCATGTCGATGCGTCGTCCGTTGAGGGGGCTGATCGAAATGTGCAGGTCCGCGCGGCGCAATGCGAGAAGCGCGTCCGCTGCCGTGCGCCGTGTCGGCCGATCGTAAGGAAATCGATCGCCGTGCATCGATGCAACGTCGATTGCCCACCGGTGCGGTGCCGTCGCGCGACGCCGCGGCTTCCGCGGACCGCCCGTTGCACATCGAACCGGCGTCTCGCACGTTTCAGTTTCGTAACGTTCGCGAGCCGCTTGGCCGTGCGATGGCCGCGGCATGCCGCTGCGTACGCCGCACCGCCTTGTGCGGCCGCGCATGGTGCGCTCCTTGCGTGTCGATACGAGCCGCAAGCGCGATCGCCGCCGCACTGTCGACGGCGGCCGCTTCAGGAGGTCGGACGCATCTGAGACGGGGACAACAGAATGAAAACAGATCGCATCGCCACGTACCGTGTCGCAAACATGAATCGCCGACCTGCCCGCGCCTTCGTCTCGCCGCCGATCGCGGCAACGTAGCGCGGCCTTTCGTTCCATCCGGACCGACGGGTTCGTTCTGAACGTGCACGTGTGACGCACGAGGCCGACGGGTGCCGGTCGGCCGTCGGGGACGACCCGCAGGAACGGCCATGGCCGCGCGTGCCTCCGCAACCGTCATTCCCGCGCGTGCTGCGCGCGCCGCGCGCGCGTGCGCCTGTCATCGCCGCACCTGCCGTCTCCCGGACTCGTCGACGCAGCGTCCGCGTCGCGCAGATCGGCGAGCCGGCGCGCGCGCCGCCGCTCGCTCACCGGCGCGCGCGCGATCCCGTCGCAAGGCCAATTGATCCACTACCCCGATGGATCAATTGTTGAAGCGCCCATCCGCCTCCGGCGAATGGGCGTCTTTTTTTGCGGCGGCGCGGCCTGCCCGATCGCGCGGCGTTCGGTATCATGTGCTGGCGCGCCGGCCGATCGCGCCGGTCCACGGCCTGCCGACGCGCGATCCGCCGCCGCCGTCATGAACGATACCGCCTTCCCCGATCCCTCCGTCACCGCCCCCGAGCCGGCCGCGCTCGATGCGCTGCATGCGTTCGTCGAACGTCATCCGCGCCTGCTCGTGCTGACCGGCGCGGGCATCAGTACCGATTCCGGCATTCCCGGCTATCGCGACCGCAACGGCCAGTGGACGCGCTCGCCGCCGATCCAGCTGCACGAATTCCTCGGCTCGGACGTCGCGCGGCGCCGCTACTGGGCGCGCAGCATGATCGGCTGGCCGGTCGTCGGCCGCGCGCAGCCGAACCGCTCGCACACGGCGCTCGCCCGGCTCGGCCGCGCGGGCCGGATCGAACGCCTCGTCACGCAGAACGTCGACGGCCTGCATCAGCGCGCGGGCAGCGTGGACGTGATCGAGCTGCACGGCGGCATTCACGGCGTCACGTGCATCGACTGCGGCGCACATCACGCGCGCGCGGCGATCCAGGCGCAGCTCGAAGCGGACAATCCGGCGCTGCTCGGCGTACAGGCCGACCCGGCCGCGGACGGCGACGCGCATCTCGAATGGTCGGCACTCGACACGTTTCGCGTCCCCGCGTGCGCGACGTGCGGCGGGCTGCTGAAACCGGCCGTGGTGTTTTTCGGCGAAAACGTGCCGCGCGAGCGCGTCGCGCTTGCATCGCAGGCGCTCGATGCGGCCGATGCGCTGCTCGTCGTCGGCTCGTCGCTGATGGTGTATTCCGGCTATCGCTTCTGCCTGTGGGCGCAGGCGCAGCACAAGCCGATCGCCGCGCTGAACCTCGGCCGCACGCGCGCCGATCCGATGCTCGCGCTTAAGGTCGAAGCGCGCTGCGCGCCGGCACTCGAGGCGCTGACCGCGCGGCTCGGGCTGGGGCTGGCGCACGACGACGCGGAGCACGCATCGTGAGCGCGCCGAACCCCGCGACGAATCCGTCCGCCCGACGGTCGGCGCCGGCGGCCGAGCGCAATCGCGGCCCGATCCTCGACGTGCTGCGCCGCGTGCTGCCGGCGCGCGGCCGCGTGCTCGAAGTCGCGAGCGGCACCGGTCAGCACGTCGTCCATTTCGCGCAAGCCTTGCCGGCGCTGCGCTGGCAGCCGAGCGATCCGGACCCGCTCGCGCGCGAGTCGATCGCCGCGTGGATCGCGCACACGGGCGTCGCGAACGTCGACGCGCCACTCGACTTCGACGTGCGCGACCCATCGTGGCCGGCCGCACCGATCGATGCGATCGTCTGCATCAACATGATCCACATCTCGCCGTGGGCGAGCGCGCAGGCGCTGTTTGCCGGCGCCGCGCGCGTGCTGCGGCCGGCCGGCGTACTGTATCTGTATGGTCCGTACCGGCGCGACGGTCGCCACACGGCACCGTCGAACGACGCGTTCGACCTCCAGTTGCGCAGCCGCGACCCGTCGTGGGGCGTCCGCGATCTCGAAACGGTCGTGGCGCTCGGCGCCGATCTCGGCCTCGACTGCACCGAGGTGGTCGAGATGCCGGCCAACAATCTGAGCGTCGTGTTCCGGCGCGTGCCGCGTGCCGACCAATGATGGGCAAGCGCGCACCGCTGCCGGGTTTCCACTATGCTCTCGCCTGTGCGCGATCCGGCTTGGGTCGCGCCCCGTTTTTTCCGGAGAATTGACTAATGGGCAAACAAGCAATCGGTGTGATCGGGCTCGCGGTGATGGGCCGCAATCTCGCACTCAATATCGAGAGCCGCGGTTACGCGGTATCGGTGTACAACCGCAGCCGCGAGAAAACCGACGAACTGATCGCCGAATTCCCCGGCCGCAATCTGGTACCGACCTACACGCTCGAAGAATTCGTCGCGTCGCTCGAAACGCCGCGCCGGATCCTGATGATGGTCAAGGCCGGCGAAGCGACCGATGCGACGATCGCATCGCTGAAGCCGCTGCTCGAGAAGGGCGACGTGCTGATCGACGGCGGCAACACGCACTTTACCGACACGATCCGCCGCAACCAGGAGCTCGCGCAATCGGGTCTGCACTTCATCGGCACCGGCGTGTCGGGCGGCGAGGAAGGCGCGCTGCGCGGCCCGTCGATCATGCCGGGCGGCCAGCGCGACGCGTACGACCTCGTCGAGCCGATCCTCAAGCAGATCGCCGCGAAGGCGCCGTCCGACGGCGACCCTTGCGTCGCGTACATGGGCCCGGACGGTGCCGGCCACTACGTGAAGATGGTCCACAACGGCATCGAATACGGCGACATGCAGCTGATCGCCGAGAGCTACGCGGTGCTCAAGCACGTCGCGGGCCTCACCAACGACGAGCTCGGCGCGGTGTACACCGAGTGGAACCAGGGCGAACTCGACAGCTATCTGATCGAGATCACGTCGAAGATCTTCGGCAAGAAGGACGATGAAACCGGCCAGCATCTCGTCGACGTGATCCTCGATCGGGCCGCGCAGAAGGGCACCGGCAAGTGGACGAGCCAGAACGCGCTCGATCTCGGCGTGCCGCTGCCGCTGATCACCGAGTCGGTGTTCGCGCGCGTGCTGTCGTCGCTGAAGACGGAGCGCGTCGCGGCGAGCAAGATCCTGTCGGGCCCGGCCGCCGCGCCGTTCGACGGCGATCGCGCCGCGTTCATCGAAGCGGTGCGCCGCGCGCTGTATCTGAGCAAGGTGATCTCGTATGCGCAGGGCTTCGCGCAGCTGCGCACCGCGTCCGAGGAATACGGCTGGAATCTCGATCTCGGGACGATCGCGAAGATCTTCCGCGCGGGCTGCATCATCCGCGCGCGCTTCCTGCAGAAGATCACCGACGCGTACGCGAAGGACCCGGCGCTCGCGAACCTGCTGCTCGACCCGTACTTCCGCGGCATCGCCGAGCAATACCAGGCATCGCTGCGCGAGGTGGTCGTCGCCGCGGTGAAGGCCGGCGTGCCGGTGCCGGCATTTGCGTCGGCGGTCGCGTACTTCGACAGCTATCGTTCCGAACGGCTGCCCGCGAACCTCGTGCAGGCGCAGCGAGACTTCTTCGGCGCGCACACGTTCGAGCGTACCGACAAGCCGGGCAGCTTCCACGCGAACTGGTCGTAACGCGCGGCGAGGGCGGCATTATTGCAAAATTCTATTCCCTGAATAGGGTTTTTCGATCTCGAATCCCGGGATTGTTGGTTCCCGGGAAACAGTGTTTTCGTTCTTTCATGGTTTTCCCTAGGTGATCGCGGGACTAAACTCTGTTCCATCGCTGCAGACATGGTGTGTGCGGCGGAGCAAAAAAATCCCGGAGGTCATCATGAAATCGCTGATTGCAACGTTCGCCGCAGCTGCCGTCCTCGCTGTTCCCGCCGTGTCGTTCGCCCAACAAAACGCGCCGGTCACGCGCGCGCAGGTCAAGGCCGAGCTGGCCCAGATCCAGCAGGCCGGCTACAAGCTGGGCAGCGACCGCACCACCTATCCGGAAGGCATCCAGGCTGCGGAAGCGCGTCTGAACCCGCAACAGTCGGTCGCGGCGGCCGACACGACCGGTTACGGCGCACAGCCGGCCGCCCAGCAAGAGTCGGGCGCACCGGCAGCGGCGAAGACCGGCTGGCAGGTCAAGCGCGTCGCCGACGGCGCACCGGTTTACAAGGGTCGCTAAGCACAGGGCCGGTCGACGGGACGATCCGTCCCCGGTTCGCAACAGCCCCGGTTCCACCATGGAACCGGGGCTGTTTTCATTGGGGCGCGCGCCGCGTCAGTGCAGCGGCCGGCGTCCGCGCGCGGGGTCGATGAACGGCGCGGCGGCCGGCTCCAGCACGCGCAGCCACGATTCGTCATACCCGCTCAGCGTGTCGAGCGCATCGCGCAGCCGCTCGATCGCCACGGCCGGCAGCTCGACACTGTGGCGCGGCCCGGCCGTCAGGCGCGCGACGCTCGCGAGCTGGACGAGGGCGTCGGCCGCCTCGGCCACGTCGGTGGCGGACAGCAGATGGCGGTTCAGTCGTTCGACGATGCCGGTCGCACCGGCGAAATCGTCGGCGTTCAGCTGAACGGACAGAAAGGTCGCGTTATTCATCCTGATCTCCTCGTTGTTGTA
>NZ_KV786781.1:0-7510 GCF_001806955.1 Burkholderia sp. HMSC10F09 | reverse complement strand
GGGCGGCGGTCGAGCGACGGGCATGCCCGATGAATGCGCATTGCCGCCGCATCGACCACCGACGGCGGCGGCCGCGGTTCAGTGGCTGCGCGCGTACCCCTGGATCAGCGCGCGCATCATGCCTTCGACCGTCGCGTCGCGCAGGTCGGCCTCCTGCTCGGACGCCTCGACGAGCGCGGCATAGGCGGTGGCGAGCGTCACGCGGTCGACTTCGTGGCGCTGTTCCATCAGCGTCACCATGCCGTCCTTCGCCAGATGAGCGGAGAACGCGCGGCTGCCGATGGTCTGGAAAACGTCAATCATGGCGGCTCTCCCGAACGTTGCCGGTGCCTTCCAGTGTAGGTCGCGGCCGCACACGGCGCCATGCGCGGCGCAGCGCGCTGCGATCGCCGCCCGTTCAATGTTTACCCGAATCCACAAATCATCGACTTTTTATCGATAAATTCGCGTGATAGATTGCGCGCTCCGAACCCGGTCGAAACCGGGAACGCGGCGGCTCCTGGCGCCGCGCATTCAACGAAGGAGGCGTCATGCTGGTGCTGATTGGAGTACCGATCGTCGTGATCGGATTTGCGCTGCGCTTCAACGCGCTGCTGGTGGTGACCGTCGCGGGGCTCGCGACGGGGCTCGCGGCCGGGATCGGCATCGTCGACATCGTCAGCGCGTTCGGCAAGGCGTTCACCGACAACCGCTACATGGGGCTCATCTGGCTGACGCTGCCGGTCATCGCGCTGCTCGAGCGCAACGGGCTGAAGGAGCAGGCGAAGCGGATGATCTCGCGCGTGCATGCGGCCACGACGGGCCGCGTGCTGATGCTGTACTTCGTGCTGCGCCAGGCGACGGCCGCGCTCGGCCTCACGTCGCTCGGCGGGCACGCGCAGATGGTGCGGCCGCTGATCGCGCCGATGGCCGAGGCGGCGGCGGTCAGCCGCCACGGCGACCTGCCGGAGTCGGTGCGCCAGCAGATCCGCGCGCATGCGTCGGCCGCCGACAACGTCGCGGTGTTCTTCGGCGAGGACATCTTCATTGCGATCCAGTCGATCCTGCTGATCAAGGGCTTTCTCGAGCAGAACGGCATCGCGATCGAGCCGTTGCGGCTGTCGGTCTGGGCGATTCCGACCGCGATCGCGGCGCTGCTGATCCATTGCACGCGGCTCGCGCTGCTCGATCGGCGGCTCTCGCGCGGGCTCGCGGCGTTCGGGCGGGAGGGCGCGCGATGATCGGCCTCGAATCGCTGTACACGCTCGCGGGGCTGATGTTCGCGGCGTTCGCCTGCTTCAATCTCGCCGATCGCACGAACGCGCGCCGCGTCTTCAACTTCGCGTTCTGGGCGATCTACGCGGTCACGTTCCTGTTCGGTGCGAAGCTGCCGCATTTCGTGACCGGTTGCCTCGCGATCGCGCTCGCGCTGATCGCCGGCTCGGGCAAGCTCGGCCGCGGCCAGGGCGACGCGGCCGGCGAAGCGGCGGCGAGGCGGCGCGATGCGGGCGCGCTGCGCTTCGGCAACCGGCTGTTCGTGCCCGCGCTGCTGATTCCGGCCGTCACGCTGATCGGCACGTTCGCGCTGAAGCACCTGCCGTTCGTCGACGCGAAGAGCGTGACGCTGATCTCGCTCGTGCTCGGCACCGTCGTCGCGTTCGTCGTCGCGCTCGCGATGCTGCGCGATTCGCCGGTGCACGCGCTGCGCGACGCGCACCACACCATGAATGCAGTCGGCTGGGCCGCGATCCTGCCGCAGATGCTCGCGGCGCTCGGCGCGTTGTTCGCGGTCGCGGGCGTCGGCGGCGTCGTGTCGGGGCTCGTCAAGGACTGGGTGCCGATCGATTCGCCGTTCGCGGTAGTCGCCGCGTATACGGTGGGCATGGCGCTGTTCACGATGATCATGGGCAACGGCTTCGCGGCGTTTCCGGTGATGACGGCCGGCATCGGGCTGCCGCTGATCGTCCATCAGTTCCACGGCAATCCGGCGATTGTCGGCGCGATCGGGATGCTGAGCGGCTTCTGCGGTACGCTGATGACGCCGATGGCCGCGAACTTCAACATCGTGCCGGCCGCGCTGCTCGAACTGAAGGACAAGAACGGCGTGATCAAGGCGCAATGGCCGACCGCCGTGCTGCTGCTCGCCGTGAACACGCTGCTGATGTATGCGTTCGTGTTTCGTTTCTGACCCACCGACGAGATCCTCATGACCGACCGCCTCACGCCCGACCTCGCGTCGAAATTCGCCGCGTTCGCGCTCGCGCACCTCACGCGCGAGTATCCGAACAAGCTCACGCATGCGCTCGCGGGCCCGCAAGACGTGCAGCCGCCGCGCGCACTGCATCCGATCTTCTACGGCAGCTACGACTGGCATTCGTGCGTGCACGGCTACTGGCTCGTGCTGCGCGTGCTCGAACGCTATCCGGCGCTGCCGGAAGCCGCGCGGATCGTCGGCGTCGTCGACGCGCACTTCACCGATGCGAACGTCGCCGGCGAGCGTGCCTATCTCGCGCTGCCGCACAACAGCGGCTTCGAGCGGCCGTACGGCTGGGCGTGGCTGCTCGCGCTGTGCGGTCAGCTCGAGCGGCTCGCGCGTCAGGGCACGGTGCCGCAGGCCGCGCGCTGGGCGCAGACGATGGCGCCGCTCGCCGAGCTGTTCGTCTCGCGTTTCGAGGCGTTCCTGCCGAAGGCGACCTATCCGCTGCGCGTCGGCACGCACTTCAACACCGCGTTCGCGCTGTCGCTCGCGCTCGACTTCGCGCGCGACACGCAGCGCGACGGACTTGCCGCGCTGATCGTCGATACCGCGCAACGCTGGCACCTGAACGACGTCGCGTGCCAGGCGTGGGAGCCGTCGGGCGACGAGTTTCTGTCGCCTGCGCTGATGGAAGCCGAACTGATGCGGCGCGTGCTGCCGCCCGACGCCTTCGACGGCTGGTTCGCGCGCTTCCTGCCGGACCTCGCGCGCGGCGAGCCGGCGACGCTGTTCGAACCGGCCACCGTCAGCGACCGCAGCGACGGCAAGATCGCGCATCTCGACGGACTTAACCTGAGCCGCGCGTGGTGCCAGCGCGCGCTCGCGCGTGCGCTGCCGGAAGGCGACGCGCGCCGCACGAAGCTCCTCGACGCAGCCGAGCGCCATCTCGCGAGTGCGCTCGCGCATGTCGCGGGCGACTACATGGGCGAGCACTGGCTCGCGACGTTCGCGCTGCTCGCGATCGAAGCGTAGGGCTCATCCGCGGCCGCGCGATCGGCGGCTCGCCGCGGCGCGATGCGTGCGTCTTCATCGCGGCTGCGCCGCGCCTGCCATGCGCGGCCGTGTTCCGTCTACACAGGCAGCGCCGCGTCGGACGCATGCAGCAACGGCGCGAGCCGGCTCGCCGCGTCCTTCAGCTTGGGCACCGTCTCGAGCAGATCGGCGAGCGTCGCGCGCGCAGTCGGCGCGTGCACGGCGAGCGCCGCGAGCACGCGTCCGCTCGCCGCATCCTTCACGGGCACCGCGACCGCCACCATCCCGCGCACGAATTCCTCGTTGTCGATGCCGACACCGCGCACCGACAGCCGGTCGAGCTCGGCCGCGAGCAGTTGCGCATCGGTCAGCGTCCGGTAGGTCATCTTCTTCAGCGTGAGCCGCGCGAGCATCGCGTTGCGCTCCAACGCGTTCATCTGCGACAGAAACAGCTTGCCGCTCGCCGTGCAATGCAGCGGCACGCGCATGCCGGGCCGCATTTCGAGCCGCAGCGGTTCGGTCGTTTCGACGCGTTCGACATACAGCACGGTGTCGCCGTCGAGGGCGGTCAGGTTGCAGGTCTCGCCGAGCACGTCGACGAGCGAACGCAGCACCGAGCGGCAGCCGCGCGTGAACGTGTTGTTCGACAGCGCCGCGAGCGCGAATTGCGCGGCGCGCGGACCGAGCGCGATGCCGCGATCGTGGCCGCGCGAGTCGGGCATGTGGATCACGTAGCCGCGCGTTTCGAGCGATTCGATCAGCCGCAGCAGCGTCGCTTTCGGAATGTGCAGGCGCGCGGCGAGCTGCGACAGCGTATAGGGCTGACCGCCCGACGCGAGCGCTTCGAGGACGGCGAGCGCGCGCAGCACGCGCGCGTCGTCGGGTGCCGCGTCGGGCGGCGCGGGGGCGGTATCGCGCATCTGTCTCCTCCGGCGGGATCGTCGTGCGTCCCGCGTCTGTGCCGCGAGAGAAATGAAACGAATTGAACGGTTTTTGTACCACATTCCCCGCGTGGACAATAAAACGGCTTGAACGTGCTCCGTGTGCTCAATAAATTTGGACAAAACATACCGAATTTTTCATATCGGAACGGAGACACGGAATGACACGCAGCTTCGACTATGTCGTGGTCGGCGCGGGATCGGCCGGTTGCGTCCTCGCCAATCGCTTGTCCGACGGCGGCCGCCATACGGTCTGCCTGCTCGAGGCCGGCCCCGCGGACAACTACATGTGGATCCACGTGCCGATCGGTTACGGCAAGACGATGTTCCATCCCGTCTACAACTGGGGCTTCCATACCGATCCCGATCCGAACATGCACAACCGGCGGCTGTACTGGCCGCGCGGGCGCACGCTCGGCGGCTGCAGCTCGATCAACGGGTTGATCTACGTGCGCGGCCAGCAGCAGGACTACGACCATTGGGCCGCGCTCGGCAACCGCGGCTGGAGCTGGCGCGACTGCCTGCCGTACTTTCGGCGGCTCGAACACAACACGCTCGGCGAAGGGCCGACGCGCGGCATCGGCGGCCCGCTCTGGGCGTCGACGATCCGCCAGCGTCACGAACTCGTCGACGCATTCATTGCCGCGTCGAACCGGCTCGGCGTGCGCAGCGTCGACGACTTCAACACCGGCGATCAGGAAGGCGTCGGCTACTACCAGCTGACGACGCGCAACGGACTGCGCTGCTCGACTGCGGTCGCGTATCTGAAGCCCGCGCGCGGGCGGCCGAACCTGCACGTCGAAACCGATGCGCAGGCGCTGAAGGTGCTGTTCGACGGCACGCAGGCACGCGGCGTGCGCTACGTGCGCCACGGCGAGACGCGCGACGTCCACGCGCGGCGCGAGGTCGTGCTGGCGGCGGGCGCGCTGCAGTCGCCGCAACTGCTGCAGGTGTCGGGCGTCGGGCCCGCCGCGCTGCTGAACCGGCTCGGGATTCCGATCGTCGCCGATCGCGCGGGCGTCGGCGAGAACCTGCAGGATCATCTGCAGATTCGTCTGATCTACGAGGTCACGAAGCCGATCACGACGAACGACGCGCTGCATTCGTGGCTCGGCCGCGCGAAGATGGGGCTGCAATGGGCGCTGATGCGCGGCGGCCCGCTCGCGGTCGGCATCAACCAGGGCGGCATGTTCTGCCGCGCGCTGCCCGAATCGGCGACGCCCGACATTCAGTTTCATTTCTCGACGCTGTCCGCCGATTCGGCGGGCGGCAGCGTGCATTCGTTTCCCGGCTGCACGTATTCCGTGTGCCAGCTGCGGCCCGAATCGCGCGGCACCGTGCGCATCCGCACCGACGATGCGCGCGATGCGCCGTCGATCCGGCCGAACTATCTCGACACCGAGCTCGACCGCCGCACGACGGTGGCCGGCGTGCGCTTCGCGCGGCGTGTCGCGGCAACCGAGCCGATGGCGTCGCTGATGAAGCGCGAGGTGCGGCCCGGCGCCGAGGCGCAGACGGACGACGAGCTGCTCGCGTTCTGCCGCGAATACGGGCAGACGATCTTCCATCCGTCCGGCACCGCGAAGATGGGCGTCGCGAGCGATCCGCTCGCGGTGGTCGACGAGCGGCTGCGCGTCTACGGCACGCGCGGGCTGCGCGTGGTCGACTGCTCGATCATGCCGACGCTCGTGTCGGGCAACACCAACGTGCCGATCGTGATGGTCGCGGAAAAAGCGTCCGACATGATCCTCGAGGACGCACGCGAGGCCGACCGCGGCCGCAGCGTCGCGCCGGCCGCCGAAGCCGCCGCCTAGCGCGACACGCCGAATCGCCCGCGCGGCCCGTGCTCCTGCGCCCGGACGGCCGCCGCGCGCTCACCGGATGCCTCCGCCGGTACGGCGTCGGGGCAGGTCGCGGCGCATCCACCCTGAAGGAGCTCGCATGGCAATCGATTCCCGGGTCGTCCGCCGCGTGGCCGCGGCCAGCGTGATCGGCGCGACGGTCGAGTGGTACGACTTTTTCCTGTACGGCGTCGTCGCCGGCATCGTGTTCGACAAGCAGTATTTCCCGGCCGACGATGCGTTCGTGTCGACGATGCTCGCATATGCGACGTTCGCGGTCGGCTTTATCACGCGGCCGCTCGGCGGCCTGCTGTTCGGTCATCTCGGCGACCGCGTCGGCCGCAAGTCGGCGCTGATTCTGACGATGCTGATCATGGGCGTGTCGACGGCCGGCGTCGCGTTTCTGCCCACCTACGCGCAGATCGGCATGTGGGCGCCCGCGCTGCTGCTGACGCTGCGCGTGCTGCAGGGGATCGGCCTCGGCGGCGAGTGGGGCGGCGCGGTGCTGATGGCGTACGAATATGCGCCGCCGCATCGGCGCGGGCTCTATGCGAGCCTGCCGCAGATCGGGCTCGCGATCGGGCTGTGTCTCGCGGCCGGCGTCGTCGCCGCGCTGTCGCGCGTGCTGCCGGACGCCGCGTTCCTGTCGTGGGGCTGGCGCATCGCGTTCGCGGCATCGCTGCTGCTCGTCGCGATCGGCTTCTACATCCGCACGCGCGTGGCCGATACGCCCGAGTTCGTCGCGCTGAAACGGCAGCGGCGCGACACGAAGCTGCCGGTCGTCGAGCTGCTCGGCAGCTACCGTCGCGCGATCCTGCTCGGCATGGGTGCGCGCTACATCGACGGCGTGTTCTTCAACGTGTTCGCGGTGTTTTCGATCGGCTACATGACGCGCAATCTGTCGATCTCGCGCGGCGACGCGCTGCTCGGCGTGATGAGCGCCGCGGTCGTGATGTGTGCGTTCATTCCCGTGTTCGGCAGCCTGTCCGACCGGCTCGGCCGCGCGCGCGTGTACCGCTGGGGCGCGACGCTCTGCGGGCTGTCGGTGCTGCCCGCGTTCTGGCTGCTGCACGCGCATTCGACGAACCTGCTCGCGGTGTGGCTCGCGCTCGTGATTCCGTTCGGGATTTTCTATGCGATGGCGTACGGGCCCGAGGCCGCGTTGTTTGCCGAGCTGTTCGACGCGAACGTCCGCTATACGGGCATTTCGTTCGTCTATCAGGTGTCGGGCATCTTCGCGAGCGGCATCACGCCGATCGTCGCGACCGCGCTGCTGCGTGCGAACGGCGGCGAGCCGTGGCTCGTCGGGGTTTACGTGATGCTCTCCGCCCTCCTGTCGATCGTGTCCGCGCGCGCGATCGAGAAAAGCGGCGGTGTGGCCGGCGTCGCGGTGCGCGCGACCTGATCGCCGCGCGCCCGTGGCGGGCGGGGCGCGGCATCGCCGTCGCGCATGTCGCAGCCCGCATGCGGTCGCATCTGCGCGATCTCCGTGCGTGGCCGCGCGTGCGCCGGAAGCGGCC
>NZ_KV786780.1:0-18803 GCF_001806955.1 Burkholderia sp. HMSC10F09 | reverse complement strand
GAAGGGCGCGTCGCATACGTTCGCGGGGCCCGCGAGCATGCAGTATCCGTTGCCTGCGCTGCCGACTTCCAAACACGCGGCCGCGATGCAGTACCTGTATCACGACGATGAACCCGTCCAAGGGGCCAAATATGTTGCGACGCTGCCCGACGGCAGCACGCGCGAAGGGGTGCTCGATTCGCATGGGCGGATGCGTCTGGAGGACGTGCCTGCGGGAGCGATCAAGGTTGAACTCGGGCCGGATGCGCGCGCGTATGCGCGAAAGGATACGACCGCGAATCCCGACTACAAGGGAGAGCGTCTTTCCGATGCCGACATCGATTCAATCATTAACAGGCACGGGGGAGCGTAAGCGTGAGCTGGACGATTGAGGATTTCAGGGCAACGTCGCTGGAAGTCGGGCAATGGTGCTGGGGAACGCTCGAAGGCGCATTCAATGAAAAGCAGACGATCAGCCAGATCATCGTCGATGCCGTGATCGGCATGATTCCGCTCGTGGGCGATGCGACTGCGGTTCGGGACCTGTTGGCCGTCAGCATCGGTATGAGCCAGGATCCGGTCAAGCGGAACGATTCGACGCAACGCGTGTTGCTGGTCGTCCTGATCTTTGCGCTGATCCCGGTGGTGGGCGGTGTCATCAAAGGCGTCGGGCGTTTGCTGCTGAAAGTCACCGGAGATGTCGCGAAAGATGCCGAGTTGCTGAAGGCGGTCGTGCAATTCCTGAACCGGATGGGGCATGGCGACGCACCGAAGTGGCTCAAGGCCCTGGATCTCGCCAAGTATCAGGCCCAGGTCGTTACCAGGCTGAAGGATTTTTGCGCGACGGTCCGCGTGGCCATTCAGCGTTCGCTCGCGGCGCGCGTCGGACGAATGTTGCCGGACAAATGGCGGGCGGCCCTCGAGCGTGTCAGCAGCGGCTTCCACGCGATCCAGGACATGGCCGACCAGATCGTGCCGGAGGCGATCAAGGAGCTGAACGCGAAGCTCAAGGTGCTGCAGAACATGGTGTATCGCGGTGAGGTGCACGAAATCGCGACGGGTGGGGCGCCGAAACTGGAGCGTGAGGTCGAAGCGTATCTGCAGGAGCGCAGGCTGGCTCGTGATATTCGTCGGGGTCGTTTTCCGTCGACGGACTGTCTGGCTGACGGCGGTAAGGTCGAAGCGCTGCTCAAGGCGAGATACGGTCCGAAAATTGCAGAAGGGTGGCCGAATATCCTTGCTACGAGAGGCAAAATGCCGTTGTTCGGCAAGAAAGATGTGTTTATCGATATTGCGTCGTTCAGCGGCGAGATCAAGGCGCTGACTGCGAAGGAACTTGCCGGCAAGAAGGTATATCGCGTGTTCGGCAATCCGTCCGAACTCGCGCCTTACAAGGGCGGCAGTTCGGCGGGCGGGCGGAGCCCCGCATTTTGGGGGGTAGGCGAACCGCCGAAGACGGCTGAGGAGTGGCGCAGGCTTGCTGCGGTGCTGGACACCTGGAACGGCAACGGGTTCATCGTCGTCATGCAATTGCCACACGATTTCGGCGAGCGTGTACCAATGGCCAAGGCGTGGGCCGGAAAAATTGCCGAGCAGTACGGCACGGCAATACCGGTGCAGTATCTGGAGGGCGGCGGCGATCAATTGATCGTCGACTTCGGCAAACTGTCAGAATATGTGACCGCAGAAGGGAACAAGATCAAGCAACAATTTGCGAATTTCACCGGACGTGCCGACTTGCATGTTCAGCGCGAGTTTGATGGCGTCAAGATCGAGTTTCACAAGACGAACTGGGAAAATGTCGAGAAGGTCTACGGCTACAGCAAGTACGAGGACGACATTCAATACTCGACAAAGACGCGCCGGCTGGCGAGCGACGAAATCCAAACCAAAACGACTAACAGCAAAGTGACCGCCACGACACGATCAGCAGCGAATTACGAAGGTCAGCGATGATGAATACGATCAGCCAGTACGACATGACGGACGACGCGACGCGGCGCAGGGTTTTCTGGTTGCTTCAACGGCTGACCAGTTTTTCGCTCTGGAAACGCAAGCGTGATGCGTTTGCCCTTTTCGCGAAAGAGTACGAGAGCGCCGTGAAGACGTGGCCGGAAGACGATCCGGAGACCATGCCGGCAGACAATTTGCCAACCATTTTTCAAATTCTCGCTGCTTACGATCGAGGGCTATCCGAGCTCGCCCGCGGGTATCGGTTTGTCTGGCAACTGGGAGAGCCGTTGGAATACGCAATTGATCGGTATAACCATTTGAACGCATATTTCTTTCCGCACTCCGATTACTGGGATCGCGGTGCGCAGGTTGCCCCATACCCGCCGAAGGTCGATGCGCTGGCCCAATTACTCCATGCATCGGAGTACCAAGTAGAGTACGCGCCGCTCGAACCGGAACCTTTGGATAACTGTCTCGCACAACTGAGTTCGATAGGGTTGCTGCTATCCCCCGAGACATACAAGCACGGCTTCTACACGCTTCCGTATCCGGTATTTCCGGACGACCTGCCGGAGGTTCCAGAAGCTGTCGGTCCAGTGATCAAATCCGGCGACAAGGTGCCTTGCGACGGCATCTGGGAACCCGTTGCTATCGAGCAATCGAAATTGCTGGGCGTCGTGCCGGTCGGCAATCGCAGTTTGCGCAACAACGGCTGCTTCAATTATTTCGTTCGGGACATTCATGCGCCGAACGTCAGAGATGACGATACGGGCGCGATCGTCAAGACACACTGGCGACTGTTGTGGGAAGACAAGCGATACGCCGACGGTATCATCCCTGACGAATCGCAGTACTTCCTCGAGCTGCCGTCGTCACCGCAGCCGAGCCGCGACATGGCCGCGCCGGTTCGGACCGGCGATATTTGCCCGCTCTCCGGCGAATGGCGAACGGACGAATACGGCGGCAAAACCGTGCGGGTCGAAGCCGGTGCGGCGATGCCGGACATGCTAGTGAGGGACAACCTGGGTGAACTCAAGGTGCACTGGGTAACGTGGCATCTGGTGACGCGTTCGTAATACCGACATGCGCTATTGACGTCGACGCGTTCAACGTGATGCTGGGGCCTACGTATTGGCGTTTGTCGGGGAAATACACGCGGTATGGGGAGGGCATTGTTCCAAACGGATCACAGTACCTGCTGGAATCCGGGCCAACGCCGCAACCGTCGACGCCCTTTGTCCGATGACGAACACAATCAAGCTATACGACATGACAGACGACATGACGAGGCGCAGAGTCTTCTGGCTGCTTCAGCGTCTGACCAGTTTTTCGCTCTGGAAGCGCAAGCGTGACGCGTTTGCGCGTTTCGCGAACGAATACGAGAACGCGGTAAAGACATGGCCGGAAGATGATCCGGAAGCCCTACCGCCGCACAATTTGTCGATCATTTCCGAGATCCTTGCCGCTTATGATCGAGGGTTGTCCGAGTTAGCCCGCGGGAACCGATTCGTCTGGCAGCGCGGCGAGCCGTTGCAATACGCAATCGATCGGTATAACCATTTGAACGCGTATTTCTTCCCGCATCCCGATTACTGGGACCGCGGTGCGCAGGCGTTCCCCTACCCGCCGAAGGTCGATGTGCTGGCCCAACTGCTGCATGCATCGGAAGCCCAACTGGAATACGCGCCGTTCGGGCCCGGACATAGAGACTTCGCGCAACTGCGATCGGTCGGGCTGTTGCTGACACCGGACGCATACGATCACGGCTTCTACACGCTTCCGTATCCGGTATTTCCGGGGGACTTGCCGCCGGTTCCGCAGGCTATCGGCCTGGTAATCAAGTCCGGCAACAAGGTGCCTTGTGACGGCATCTGGGAACCCGTAGTCATCGAGCGAGAGAAGTTGCTCGGCATCGTGCCCATCGGCCATCGCCGTTTGCGCAACAACGGCTGCTTCAATTACTTCATTCGCGACATCCGCGCACCGAAGCTGAGGGATAACGACCTCGGACTACCCGTCAAGACACACTGGCGGCTGTTATGGGAAGACAAGCGATATACGGACGGCGACATTCCCGACGAATCGCAGTATTTCCTTGAGGCGCCACAGCCGAACCGCGATATCGTCGCGTAGGTCCGGACCAACGGTTTGATGATTCGCGCTGCCACGGGCCGGCGTGTCGTGCAGAGGCAAAGCCTTGTAGCGTAGCCGCTCGTCCATGTGGACAACCGGGCCGCACATCAGTCGCAACGCTGTGAACCAAACAGGCGAGCGCGTTGTGGATATGCTCTTCCCAAGCCACGCGAAGCACTGTGGGCGTCGAAATTGAGAAGATTCGACGAGCGGCGATGCGCCCACCATCGGGACGGATGTGGATATCCCGATCCGAAAGGACATCAAACCCTGTGGATCCGAACAAGAAAATCCGGCTCACGTGGTACGCGTCGCACCAAGATTCCACGGTGTGGACAACGACCACAAAAGCAAACCCAAACGCTGTGCATCGGAATCGACGATATGAGCGCTTTCAAGCCACCGAAAGACTACACCCGACGAGCCTGACAACGGCATCCACCCGCAGCCGCACCCCGACCCGCCTGGCTCAAGTCTGCTGATCCAGCGCCCGCACGACGGCCTTCTCCTCGAGACTATCCGCTGGCCCGACCACCGCGAAGTTGAGCCCGTTCACCGATCCATACCGCGCCAGTAGCGCACCGTCCACGCGTTGTCCGGCCGGCAGCAGCCGGCGCGACGATTCCGCGGGCCGGACATAGAAGCTCAGCGTTCGCCCCGCATCGTCCTCATAGAGCACCATCGCGGACGTGGCGCCAACGTCCGTCGTGAACAACCGCCCGCCGACCGGCCTGAACCCCGCGGCGCTCAGATCCGGCAGCTTCGCCGACGTGCCGACGCGCGTGGTGAGCCACCGTTGCAGATCGCTTGCACCCGTCGGCCGGTAATCGACCTTTGCCGTCCGATTGACCACCAGCATCCGGTAAGCGTTGAGCGCATCGCTCATCGGTGCGACAGCCGGCTGCGCGTTCCACCCGCGCGCCTGCCATCCGCCGAACGTGCCGAGCCCGACGCAGAACACGAACGAGGCCGCCATCGCGAATCGCATCCGCGCGCGTTCCGCGCGTCGCGCGCGAATCGCGGCCGGATCGAGCGCCGGGTTCTCGCCCGGCATCCGCACGCTTTCGAGCGCGGCGCGCAGACGCTGCGCATCCTGCTGCCATTGCTTCACCTGTTCCGCACTCTCCGGGTGCAGCGCGAGATAGCGCTCGACCGCGGCGCGTGCGTCGTCGTCGAGCTGGCCGTCGACATAGGCCTGGAGATCGTGTTCGTCGGGACGGATCGGATTCATTTCATCAACCGCAGTGAAGGGGCCGGCAGTTCGCCGTCGCTAAGCAAACGCAGCGCCTGACGCGCGCGCGACAGCCGCGACATCACCGTGCCGATCGGCACGTCGAGCAGATCGGCGACTTCCTGATACGTAAAGCCCTCGACCGCGACGAGCAGCAGCAGGCTGCGCTGCTCGTCGGACAGCCGGCCGAACGCCTCGAGCGTCGCACGCGCGGCGACTTCGCGCTCGGCGGACGGCCAATGCGGCTCTTCGTCGTCGCGCATGCGGCCGAGCAGCCACGCGTAGCGTTTCGCGCTGCGTTTGCCGTCGAGAAACTGCCGGTAGAGGATCGTGAACAGCCAGCTGCGCAGCGACGCGTCGTCGCGACGGCTCGTCCAGCGCGACAGCGCGCGCTCGAGCGTCGACTGCACGAGATCGTCGGCCGCATGCACATCGCGCGCGAGCCACAGCGCGAAGCGGCGCAGCCGAGGGATGAGTTCGCGTAACGCGTCGTCGTCGAGGGCGTTTGAGGGCATGGCCGGACCGTTGCCGGAAACGTGGAGATGCCGCGTAGGACGCCGGTCGACGTCCGTTATTCCATCAGCATACGAAAAATTTCTTCATGGAATAAAGGCGGGCGGCCGGCGTCCTACGCGCGTTCGACAATGATCTGACGATCGGGAGTGCATTCATGGAACGATCTTCCTCTTCTTCGCCGCCGCCGCGCGAGCCCGGCCGCGGATGGTGGCGCTGGGCCGCGATCGGCGGCGCCGTCGCGGGCGCTGCGCTGGCGTTCGGCTATGTCGGCGGCTGGCTTGCGCCGGCGCGCCTGACCCCGCACCGGCTCGTCGACGCGCTGCAGACCGCCGGCGGCCTGCATCCCGGCTTCCGGCGCAATCACGCGAAGGGCGTCTGCGTGACCGGCTACTTCGAAGGCAACGGCACGGCGAGCCAGTATTCCGTCGCGCCGTTCTTCAAGCCCGTGCGCACGCCTGTGGTCGGGCGCTTCGCGTTGCCGGGCGGGAATCCGTATGCACCCGACAGCAGCGTGCCAATCCGCAGCCTCGCGTTGAAGCTGACGGCGCCCGATGGCGAGCAATGGCGCACCGGGATGAACGCGATGCCCGTGTTTCCGATCGCGACGCCGCAGGCGTTCTACGCGCAATTGCTCGCGACGCGACCCGACCCGGCGACCGGCAAGCCCGATCCGGGGAAGGTAAAGGCGTTTTTTGCCGCGCATCCGGAGACGGCCGCGTTCCGCGAATGGGTGAAGGGTGCGAAGCCGAGCGCGAGTTACGTCACCGAGAGTTATTACGGGCTGAACGCGTTCTACTTCGTCGACGCGGCCGGGCAGCGGCACGCGGTGCGGTGGCGCGTCGTGCCGGAGCAGACGGCCGGCGCCGGCGACGTCGCTACCGCCGCGGATCCGAACGTGCTGGAGCAGGATCTGACGCGGCGCATCGCGGACGGTGCGCAGAAGTGGAAGCTGCTCGTCACGCTCGCCGAGCCTGGCGATCCGGTGGACGACGCGACGAAGGTCTGGCCTGCGCAGCGCACGACGATCGACGCGGGGACGCTCGTGCTCGATCACGTGGAGCCGCAGGACAGCGGGCCGTGCCGCGACGTGAATTACGACCCGACGGTGCTGCCGCGGGGGATTCAGGTGTCCGGCGATCCGTTGCTGGCGGCGAGGTCGGCTGCTTATGCGGATTCGTATCTGCGCAGGACGAGTGAAGAGGCCGGCGTGGCCGGCGCGGCGCGGTTGAGTGCGGAGGGACGGTGATGAAGGCTTCTACGACTTTTAGTTTGCCGGCGCGCGTGCTGCATTGGGTGATGGCCGCGATGGTGCTCACGATGCTGTTCGTCGGTGTGGGAATGGTGGCGTCGGTGTCCGAGCGGCACGACTTTCTGGTCGCGTTGCACAAGCCGCTCGGAATCGCCGTGCTGGTGCTGGTTTGCGTGCGGATCGTCGTGCGGTTTTCGTCGAAGCCGCCTGCGTTGCCCGAGGATCTGCCGTGGTGGCAGAAGGTTGCCGCGCATGGGTCGCATGTCGTGCTGTATGCGTTGATGTTCGCGATGCCGCTGATCGGATGGGCGATGCTGTCGGCGGGCGGGTATCCGGTGACGCTCGGCCGCGGCGTGCAGCTGCCGGCGATCGTTGCCGCGAATCCGGTGACGTTCGCGTGGCTCAGGGTCGCGCATCGCGTGCTCGCTTATCTGTTCTTTCTGACGTTCCTCGCGCATTTTGGCGCGGCGCTTTATCACGGGTTGATTCGGAGGGATGGGGTGCTTAGGGCGATGGTGGGGAGGTGACGCGCGGCAGATTGCGCTTTGCTGCTGTGACGGTTGATGACGGTGGGGCGTTGAGCGCCGGCGATGATGTGCGGGCCGGGGAAGGGCGCGTGGAAAGCTGCTGAACGCCGGGTCAGGCAATCGAACGATAAGGGCCGCTTTGCGCGGCCCTTGCTTTTTACCGCGCAAACGGGCTCTTTCCGCCCGGCTGATGATATGGCTGCTCTCGCAGTGCCAGCTCGCTGTAGTCCGGCGTGATGGTGATTTTTCGCGTCACGTGGTTGACGTCGAGATATACCCGGTCGCCCGGTTTGAAGCCGAACAGCTTCATGTGCATATCGACGACGCTCATCCAAGGCATGTACGGCCAGCCTCGCTTGGGACGGTCAGGGGTGCTGCGAAGGAGCATCGCGACTACGGTGCTCAGGTCGCGTTCTTTGCGCTTCTTTGGGCGTGACTTATGATTGGCGTTAGCCATTTCCGACTCCTGTGTTGAGTTGGTGGTGGTTAGCGGGTCGTATGGGTGGCAGCCTATGCGGCCCGCGCTTTTTAGCTGCTCGTCTAGTTTAAGGGAGATGACGCGTCTGACGGTACTTCAACGTACCGATTAGCCGAACAGCATACAAGCAAATGGTCATCTGTGAACGAAAAGAGCATATCGCATTCGGCGTTCTAAAATATCAATGATTTCCGATTTGACTCGATGTGTCACTCCAAGACTGTGATTTCGCGGCGGTCAAACTGCGAGACGTGTGTCTCTAAAGCGCAATATTCTGGAATTGAGAAGATCGTTACATTGATCGGAGATTTCAGTAATGGTTTTTATAAGAAGATTTTCTTCTTCTATTATGTTTGACGAGCCGAGATCAATAAAATATTGAAAAATAGGGATGTCAGCCACGGTTCCTATACATTGCAAGCCGCGTTGATTCGTACTGCGTGCGGGGAAAATGAACAAGCCAGCGCACGAACTGTAGGAGGCAGCGTAAGAAATTAGCTGATTTAGATCTTCTCTATCCGCAATCGATCTTTTGTTTTTATATTTCATATCGAGAACAATATTGCTCGTTACACGGGGCGGAGCGTATATCTCGATTACTATATCTGGAGTTGCTGTGACGATTTCGTCGATTTGGGACGGGAGTGATGAGCGATTAAGTAAATTCTTTCTTCTGCCCTCACTTCCTCCAATGTTTCCATCAAAGACACGTATATGCTGTGTTGATCGGTTTAGTCGCATAAGAATACATCTGATATACGATTCGAACGCGACGTCGAGGTCCAGTAATAGTGAGTTCGCCGTAGTGACACGTTCTCTAGACGAGAGTCCCAGATAATTATTTCGGACAATTAAGTTGGCAAGCGATAGTGCCGGCCAGTAATATGTTCGCGTGTCGGGAATATCCGAAAACGATTCATATTTCAAATCTGAAAATTCGTCTAACTCACTAACTCGTGCAAAGTATTCGAGCAATCGAGTAATTTTGGCGTGTCTTTTCTTAGATCGCCTTGCACTGTCGGTTTCCAAACACATCAAGAGCGCACGTTTCAAGAAGCGATTGTGGATCGTATCGATATGGCGCTCGTCCCACGAATAAGCCAAGCGTGGCGTACCTTGCGCTTGGTATTTCATCGTTTTTGTAAAAGCTATCCTGCCCTTTGGAAAATTGCCAACCCCCTCCTTTCTCTCGTATTTTCTTAGCAAGCCATTACCCACAATATCGTCTATTTTGTCGGCGAACAAATCAACAAGGAAATCCTCTATCGGTTCAGATGCTTCGTGGTGGCTGGCGTAGTCGCGTTCCAGTCCGGACAATTCGAACGGCGAATGGTTAGCAAGCTTAACAATCCGCTCTAGATTGTTTAGAGGGACTTTCGGTCGAACGTCAAGCGTCAGTCGTTCATTTATAGGAATAATTCCGACATATCCACCAGCATAGAACATCGGAACACCTTTCTTCCATCTGACACTTATATAGTCGCGCTCAAGCACTTCCGGATAGACGGAGAGTCGAGGACCCTCCATGTAAATCGATGGGTCGACATCAATGAGCTCATACTCGTGAATGATTAGCGGTTGGACGCGGGACATATTCATTCAGAAAATATATTTGACCATGCCGTCTTAATGGCATTTAATTCGTCAGGACTTCGCCTCAGGACACGCTCAAAATGGAAGGAAAGCTGATTTTCCCACAACCGATGGAGAGACACATCATCCTTTACTGTCTGAAAATACGCGTGGCCTAACCTACATAACGGATTGGAGTGGCGTTGTAATATGAGAAAAAATCGTTCCAACCGTAACCTTCGTTCCTCAGATAGGGTCGAGCCGCGAAGAAGAGAGTTCAAAGCCCCTACGTCTGGCTCCATTGAAATTTTCGCGAAACGGCGTTCAAAAGCCAAATCCAGCTCTTCTACACCCCTATCCCAAGGATTCATTGTGGCGAGAATTATTAAATTCTTCGGCACAGTAGCCTCGCGGCCGGAAGCTAAGGTAAAAGTGAGTCCGCGCTTTGATGATTCGATATAGGTCAACGCCTCTCCGAAAGCGCGAATTACATCGGTTCGACTAAGTTCGTCAATGACCAAAACGATGAGTTCGTCGGTATTATTTGCTTCGTAGCATGCGAGTAGAAACGTTTTATCCGTAAGCGCGAAGCCACCTTGCTCTGTCGGAATGTATGCCTCGATGAAATCTTCGTATTGGAATGCGGGATGAAACTGAATAAAAAATGCACGCGAGCGCTCGCCGTCAACAAGACGAGCTGCGATGCGTTGCGCAGCGCGGCTCTTTCCGGTGCCAGGTGGTCCAGTAAAAATAACGCCCGCGAAACCGTCTTCTAGCAACTCTCGAACTCGGATATAGATCGGATCGTCTTCTTCGACCATTGCTAACGGAGCATCGCTTAGCTCATCGGTCGTTTTTATTCTCGGTGTTTGGATTCCAGGAGTATTATCCGATGTATCAGCCGATGCCATGGGGATGTGCAGAGATGTGGCATCGAGTGCTCTTATTTTTTCAAGCTTTTCTAACATTATTCCTGGCCTTAGATATTGACGAATAATTGCGCAGAGTAACGATCCAGCCCGGACTCGTCAAAAATCTGCTTGTACTGGGAAGCCTCGTCACTTCTATTTTCTCGGTAACCGAACTCGTCTCGAAATATTGAAACTATATCGGAAAGCGATGGATTTTCGCCCCGAAACGAATAATCTCGATAGAGAAATACGGCAAGGGCGGCAGCAGAAACAGTACCGCCGAAAAGCATATAAGTTTTCGCGCCGTCGGAGTGATTTGCGATCAGACTGAATTCGACACTTCGTCTCTCACCAGAGAACGCGCTCACTTGCCTCATTGGCGACTGCGAGCGGATAGACGACGGCGCATACGATCCCGCAACGTTCGAATTGAACCACACCGTAGCTAAGCTTTGCCCTTGCTCGCCGAATGGCATAACGTAAGGCTTCCTGAGTGGGCCACCCGGAACAGCTAGGAATGTGTCGAAGAAATTTCGAAAGTTGGGGCGCAGTCCAGACACTGCGCCCGCGGAGCGGGAGGCATGCTTGAGGCATAGATAGCCGGCAAAAGCTGGATGAATTCTAGTCTTGCAAAGCAAATCCAGCGACGCGCGTACTGCGCTTTCGTTTAACTGCCACAGGTTGTGAATCGGGTTGGACATGATCTAGCTGTGCTGTTTGTTGGCCCCAGACATGATCATCTGTTTGGGGAGCCAGATCAATACCTATTGCAGTTCGTCCCATGCTATTTGCTACTGCGAGACTTGTTCCTGTCCCCATGAATGGATCAAGAACCACGCCCGGATTGAGCGGCACGCTGCAAGTGCAGGTCGTCCAACCAACGGTTTCTTTCTTCGCAAAGGTGAATTCGCGAAAATATCCGCCCAGCACGGCTTTTGCCTCGGCAGCGAGTTTTTGTACTTGGGGCGAATTTCTCCCGGTGCCTGTTTGCACCTTTAGTGCTTTACCAGCATCGGAGATACCAGTGGCTTGAATTGCAGCAATGTGCTCTTTGGTTAACCCTGCAGTTTCGGCAATTTCCATTGCACGTTTTGCCTGCGGTCGATTCGGATCTAGATTGGCCGTACGCTCAAGTACTCGCTCCGGAATATGACCACACACTGGACAATACGCCCGGGGACACGCCAAAAGAATAGCTCTCCGGACAATTTCATCGGGGAACGGGGCTAAATGATCGCCCATGTTGCGCTTAAGAGGAATATTCCAAACGTCGCCTGGGTTGGCTCCATTACCAACAGCCTCAGAGTAGCCAACCAAGTCATAGTAATATTTTTGCGATCTTACAAAATGAATGATGTACTCGTGACGGTTGGCAAGGCGGTTTTTTGCCGGTTCAGGCATGCCACTATCTTTAGTCCAAATAATTCGATTTCGGACAATCCATCCATCGTCTATCGCCGCTGCTTCGAGACGAGCAGGAATTCCCGCAAGTGTGCGCGCAGTGTACGTATCACCGACGTTGATGAATACGGAGCCAGTACGCTTAAGAACTCTCCTCCATTCCCGCATACAGTCGACCATTGTCGCAACATACTCGTTCGGTGTGGCCTCTTGGCCAATCTGACCTGCGAAGCCGTAGTCGCGTTTTTTCCAATATGGGGGCGACGTAACAACCAAATCTACAGAAGCATCCGCAAGGGGGATGTGGCGCGCGTCGGCGTGATGGCGGATGCATTCTGTTTCTGCGACGTTACCGAAAGCGGTTGATGCTGACCTAGTTCTCATGCGCGTCGTACCCTCAAAGATTCAGCTTGTTCCTGCAAAAGTATACCTATCAATGTGCATGTCGTCGAGCCGCTTGTGCCCTCCGACGCAGCCCTTACACACGATCGGAACGTGTATAAATATACAGTATTGACTTTGAATTTTCTAGGGGCGCGTTCGCGCGATCGGTCCTCACATCGTTCGCAGGTTGAGAAATCTCACGAGACTTCTGGACCGTCGGCCGCAGAGATACGCCGAAAGAGCGCCGCGCACTCTGCGCTACAGCCGCCGTATGGCCGTCGGCGATCCAGTTTCGGTGCTATTTATCTGCGCTGTGCAGTGTCCTGTAGGGATATCGTATCGGAACAGTTGCTAGTCAATAGAAGTCGCTAAAAGCAGCGTAATTGCTGTCGAGATACATATTTGAGCATTATTTCGATAGGAAAAGGCTCAGATAGATCTTTAAGATTTCAGCGCAGATCCTTGCATACGAGAAGCCGAGCACTTGAACGGCTAATTCGAAGCGTGCGAATGCTGCGAAACTTTCGACGGCGTATTTTCTTTGAAGCGCCAGCTTCTCGCATAAAGGCTTCGGTACGCAAAAAGCGAGTTCAGGAAGTTGCAAGCCTCGCCAAACCTTGGCTCTTGCGACAGGGATAGCGATAACAAGCATGCTGAGTATAACGGTTGCCACGATAGGCCGGAGCGATTGTGCAATGATGCCACGTCAGTTATATACGCCGATATTGCACTTAGAAGGGCGATGCTAAAGTAGAGCAATCCGAGAAATGCGATGGTGGTGCTTCCAAGAAAGACAATTGATCAGAGAAGTCACGCACATGCATTTTTGCTATGTTTTCTAGGCGAGCGTCGGCTTCGTATGATAATAAGCAGAATAGGCATATGGCAAGAGGTTCTATTGTGGCATTACAGTACTCGGTTATTTTGCGGCGGGCCTATATATGCGATCTGTTGAAAATCGCTTGATATCTTGAATTGACTTCGAAGAGTATTGTCATCGCTGGTGCTATGTATTTCATATGACTGGTCAATTAGCGATCTTGCGCCAATCTCCCCTGTCAACCATGGCGCGGTTTACTATGAAGATGGCATTCATCTTAATCTCGAGCCAAATAGGCCGGCCGCCGCCGTACCTGTCGCGGAGTTCTCCGAGCAGTTCTCCGTTTCGTGTATGAATCTGACTATAAAAAGAAGACCCACGCACTTATCAGTTTATGGGTCTATAACGATTAAGTTGTGAGGGCATTTACATTTTTACCTCAAACATCAATATTCCCCGCCCTCAACGCATTAGACTCGATAAACGCCCGCCGCGGCTCCACCTCATCCCCCATCAGCGTCGTAAAGATCCCGTCCGCCGCGATCGCATCCTCGATCTGCACACGCAGCAACCGTCGCACATTCGGATCCATCGTCGTTTCCCACAGCTGCTCGGGGTTCATCTCGCCCAACCCCTTATACCGCTGCTTCGAAACATTCCGCTCCGCATCCGCGAGCAGCCACTTCATCGCGTTCTTGAAGTCCGTCACGGCCATGCTGCGCTCGCCGCGCTTGATCACCGCGCCGGCCTGAATCAGCCCTTCGAACGTCTTGGCCGTATTCACAAGCTGCTGATAATCCGCCGTGTGCTGGAACTCCTCGTCGATCACGGAAACGCGCACGTTGCCGTGATGCGCACGCTCGACGCGCAGCGACCGCAGTTCGCGCACCGGATCGTAAGCCGGCACCACACGCACTTCGTTCTTCAGCGTGTCGTCATGCAGAGCCGCGTGCAGCGCCTTCGCCGACGCCTCCGTCGACGCCTCGCTCGACAGATCGATCGAAACGCCATCCATGATCGCCTCGAGCGCCGCCGGGTCGTACAGGCGGCTCAGCCGCTCGATCACGCTCTGCGACATCAGATACGACCGCGCGAGCTCGCCGAGCGCATCGCCGGTGATCGGCGTCGCGTTCTCGCTCGGCAGCAGTTCCGAACCCTGCAGCGCGAGCCGCAGCATGTGCGCGTTCAGCTCCGCATCGTCCTTCAGATAGCGCTCGTCCTTGCCGGCCTTCACCTTGTACAGCGGCGGCTGCGCGATATACACATACCCGCGCTCGATCATCTCCGGCATCTGACGGTAGAAGAACGTGAGCAGCAGCGTGCGGATGTGCGCACCGTCGACGTCCGCGTCGGTCATGATGATGATCCGGTGATAGCGCAGCTTGTCGAGGTTGTAGTCGTCCTTGCCGATGCCGCAGCCGAGCGCGGTCACGAGCGTGACGATCTGCTCCGACGACAGCAGCTTGTCGTAGCGCGCCTTCTCGACGTTCAGCACCTTGCCGCGCAGCGGCAGGATCGCCTGGAACTTGCGGTCGCGGCCTTGCTTCGCCGAGCCGCCCGCCGAGTCGCCCTCGACGATGTAGATTTCCGACTTCGCCGGATCCTTCTCCTGGCAGTCCGCGAGCTTGCCCGGCAGCCCGACGCCGTCGAGCACGCCCTTGCGGCGCGTCATCTCGCGCGCCTTGCGCGCGGCATCGCGCGCGCGCGCAGCCTCGACGATCTTCCCGCAGATGATCTTCGCGTCGTTCGGCGTTTCGAGCAGGAACTCCTCGAGCGCCTTCGCGACGACTTCCTCGACCGGCGCACGCACTTCCGACGACACGAGCTTGTCCTTCGTCTGCGAGCTGAACTTCGGCTCCGGCACCTTCACGGAGAGCACGCACGACAAGCCTTCGCGCATGTCGTCGCCGGTCGTCTCGACCTTCGCCTTCTTCGCGATTTCGTTATCGGCGATGTACTTGTTGATCACGCGCGTCATCGCGGCGCGCAGGCCGGTCAGGTGCGTGCCGCCGTCGCGCTGCGGAATGTTGTTCGTGAAGCACAGCACGTTCTCGTTGTAGCTGTCGTTCCACTGCATCGCGACTTCGACGCCCACGCCGTCCTTCTCGCCGATCACGTGGAAGATCGTCGGGTGCAGGTTGCTCTTCGTCTTGTTGATGTACTCGACGAAGCCCTTCACGCCGCCGGCGAACGCGAAATCGTCTTCCTTGCCCGAACGCAGGTCGGTCAGGCGGATCCGCACGCCGTTGTTCAGGAACGAGAGCTCGCGCATCCGCTTCGCGAGGATGTCGTAGTGGTACTCGACGGTGCCGAAGATCGTCGGATCGGCCATGAAGTGCACTTCGGTGCCGCGGTTCTCGGTATCGCCGATCACCTGCATCGGCGACACTTCCTCGCCGTCGACGACTTCGATCACGCGATCCTGCGCGACGCCGCGATGGAACTCCATGAAGTGCTTCTTGCCGTTGCGGCGCACGGTGAGGCGCAGCCAGCTCGACAGCGCGTTCACGCACGACACGCCGACGCCGTGCAGCCCGCCCGACACCTTGTAGCTGTTCTGGTCGAACTTGCCGCCCGCGTGCAGCTCGGTCATCACGATCTCGGCGGCGCTGCGCTTCGGTTCGTGCTTGTCGTTCATCTTCACGTCGGTCGGAATCCCGCGGCCGTTGTCGACGACGGAAATCGAGTTGTCGGCGTGAATCGTCACGTGGATGTCGTTGCAGTACCCGGCCAACGCTTCGTCGATCGAGTTGTCGAGCACCTCGAAGACGAGGTGGTGCAGACCGGTGCCGTCCGACGTGTCGCCGATGTACATCCCGGGGCGCTTGCGCACCGCCTCCAGACCCTCGAGGATCTGGATCGACGAGGCGCCGTAGCTGCTGTTATCGGGCTGCGAATTGTGCTGTTCACTCATGGATATCTTCCGGTTCTGCGAGGCCACTCAAGCGGCGGCGCTGTGCGTTTCCGCGAGGAAACGCCGGGCCGCTCCAGTTTTCCTGGCCCCTCCAGGGCGCCGGCCCGGCGCGGGAAGGAGGGGTTGTCGAATCGCCATAAAAACGCCAAAGGGGCTTGCCGCCCCCTGGAATGTGTCGTGTGTCGCGCGCGTCAGATGCGCATCGGCATCACGACATACTTGAACTCGTCGTTCTCGGGCACGGTGATCAGTGCGCTCGAGCTCGCGTCGCCGAGGCTCACCTGCACGGTGTCGACCTTCAGGTTCGCGAGCACGTCGAGCAGATACGTGACGTTGAAGCCGATGTCGACCGTATCGCCCTGATACGCGATTTCCAGTTCTTCCTGCGCCTCTTCCTGATCGGCGTTGGTCGACATGATCTTCAGCTGACCGGGCGCGACGATGCAGCGCACGCCCTTGAACTTGTCCGAGGTCAGGATCGCCGCACGTTGCAGCGAACGCTGCAGTTCCTCGCGGCCGATCTGGAACGTGTTCTTGTGCGCCTTCGGAATCACGCGCTGGAAGTCGGGGAACTTGCCCTCGACGAGCTTCGACACCAACTCGACCTGGCCGAACGTGAACTTCGCCTGCGTCTGGGCGATGTCGATCGTGACGGTGTCGTCGATGTCTTCGAGCAGGCGCTGCAGCTCGAGAATGGTCTTGCGCGGAACGATCACTTCCTGGCGCCCGAACGTGCCGCCGTCGATCTTCATCGACGATAACGCGAGGCGGTGGCCGTCGGTGGCCACGGCCATCAGCTGATCGCCGTCGACGACGAGCAGCATGCCGTTCAGGTAGTAGCGGATGTCCTGCTGCGCCATCGCGAAGTGCACCATGCCGAGCAGCTGGCGGAACGACTTCTGCGGGACGGTCAGGCTCGCGCCGAAATCCTTCGCCTGCGCGACGGTCGGGAACTCGTCGGCCGCGAGCGTCTGCAGTGCGAAGCGGCTCTTGCCCGACTGAACGGTGAGGCGCTTGTCCGCGAGCGACAGCGTGACCTGGCCGTCGGGCATCGCGCGCAGGATGTCGAGCAGCTTGCGGGCCGCGACGGTGGTGGCCACCTGGTCGCTGCCGACGCCGAAATCGGCGCGCGTCGTGATCTGCAGCTCCAGGTCGGTCGACAGGAAAGAAACGTCCGGGCCGTTCTTCGTGATCAGCAGGTTGGCGAGGATCGGCAACGTGTGGCGGCGCTCGACGATGCCGCTGACCGTTTGCAGCGGCCTGAGGAGGGTGTCTCGTTCGGTCTTGACCAGTTGCATAGAGTTCCTTCGTTGAGATGACGGCCTGCAGCGCAGCAGCCTCGCAGCGCCCCGCGGCCGGACGTATTGCCCGCCGACGCCGGGGCGGTCAAACCTGTATTGTGCCTCAAAACCGAATCGCCCCTCCTAAATTGGGGCGGACTCATGATTCTCAAGTGCGCGGCGCGCTCAACCCTTCAGCGTCTGCTCCAGCACGTGCAGTTCGTGGTTCAGCTGCGCGTCCTTGCTGCGTTCGTCGGCGATCTTGCGCACCGCGTGCAGCACGGTCGTGTGATCGCGTCCGCCGAACAGCTCGCCGATCTCGGGCAGGCTCTTTTGCGTCAGTTCCTTCGCCAGATACATCGCGATCTGCCGCGGCCGCGCGATGTTCGCCGGACGCTTCTTCGAATACATGTCGGCGACCTTGATGTTGTAGAAGTCGGCGACGGTCTTCTGGATGTTCTCGACCGAAATCTGCCGGTTCTGCACGGTCAGCAGATCCTTCAGCGCTTCCTTGGTCAGCTCGATCGAGATCTCGCGGCCGTGGAACTTCGAATACGCGAGGATCTTGCGCAGCGCGCCCTCGAGCTCGCGCACGTTCGAGCGCAGATGCTTCGCGACGAAGAACGCGACGTCTTCCGACAGGTTCACGCCTTCGGACTGCGCCTTGCGCATCAGGATCGCGACGCGCATCTCGAGCTCGGGCGGCTCGATCGCGACGGTCAGCCCGGAATCGAAGCGCGAGATCAGGCGATCGTCGATCCCCGAAATCTCCTTCGGATACGTATCGCTGGTGATGATCACCTGCGCCTTGTTCGCGACGAGCGCCTCGAACGCGTAGAAGAATTCCTCCTGCGTGCGCGACTTGCCCGAGAAGAACTGGATGTCGTCGATCAGCAGCAGGTCGAGCGAGTGGTAGTAGCGCTTGAAATCGTCGAACGCCTTGCGCTGGTACGCCTTCACGACGTCCGACACGTATTGCTCCGCGTGGATGTAGCGGATCCGCGCGCCGGGCTTGTCGAGCAGCAGCTGGTTGCCGATCGCGTGGATCAGGTGCGTCTTGCCGAGGCCGACGCCGCCGTACAGGAACAGCGGGTTGTACGAGATGCCGGGGTTGTCCGCGACCTGGATCGCGGCCGCGCGCGCGAGCTGGTTCGCCTTGCCGGTCACGAAGTTGTCGAACGTGAGCACCGGGTTCAGCTTCGAGCGCTCGTACATCGAATCGGCCTCGCCGCCTGCCGCGGGCGCGGCGCCGGGGCCCGGACGCCAGGTGCGCCGGCCGGCCGCCGCCTCGTGGGCGGGTAGGCTCGGCAGGTCGATGTCGGCGTCGTCGTTGTTCAGATGATGCGCGGCGGCGGCCGACGGCGTCATCGGCACGTCGGCCGGCGCGGCAGGCGCGGCCGACTGGTTCGCCGTCAGGTTCGCCGCGATCGCGGCCACCGTCGCGGCCGGGCCGCT
>NZ_KV786779.1:0-9295 GCF_001806955.1 Burkholderia sp. HMSC10F09 | reverse complement strand
CCGTACGCGCCGGGAGGCCGCCCGCGGCCGCGTTCCGGCACGCGCCGGCGACCGCACACAATCGTCGCGCAACGGCCGGCTGTCGCGGGGCCGACCGCGACAAATGGTATCTTTGCCGCTCGGGACGACGCGAAACAGGCTCCGCTGGCCCGTTCGGCGCAACGTCCCGGAGTGGAAACCGATCGCTGAGAGCGCGGTCGGATACTGGTTGGTTCGGCCCGTCGGCCGGACATCGCGCGTCGCGCGCCGGAGGGCGGCGCGCGGCGCGACGACGCAAATCCGGGAGGTACCTTGAGAAAAACGATTCCCATCCACGATTCCGCGGTGCGCTGGCTGCAGCACGCCGCCTTCCTCGCGGCGGCCGTCGCGCTCGGCGGCTGCACGATGACGCCGTGGACCGACACCTGGCAACCGGCACCGCGGGCGTCGACACCGGCGTCGGTCGCGACGCCCGGCGTGCTGGCCGGCTACTACCGCGTGAACCCGGGCGATACGCTGGCTAGCATCGCCGGCGCATACGGGCAACGCGTGCAGGACGTCGCGAGCTGGAATCACATGGCCGCGACCGACGCGGTGACGCCCGGTCAGGTACTGCGCGTCGCGCCGCCGCCGGCCGCCACGTCGATCTCGCCGCCGCCGTCCGCGGCCGTCGCGCAGCCGGGCACGCTCGCGTGGCCCGCGACCGGCGTCGTGACGACGCCGTTTACGACCGGCAAGACGCGCGGCATCGTGATCGCCGCATCGGGGCCCGACCATACGGTGCGCGCGGCCGCGAACGGCCGCGTCGTCTACGCCGGTTCGGGCGTGAAGGCCTACGGGCCGCTCGTGATCCTGAAGCACGACAACGGGCTCATCACGGCCTACGGGCACAACGACAAGCTGCTCGTCAACGAAGGCGACGCGGTGCGCGTCGGGCAGCCGGTCGCCGAAATGGGCACCGACGCGAGCGGCCGCGCGACGTTCGAGTTCGAAGTCCGGCAGAACGGCAAGGTCGTCGATCCGATGGGCTTCCTGCCGCGCAACGGCGGCTGAGCGGCCGCCGCGTCGTGTGCGCCGCGCGGCGCACACGTGCGGTTGCGCATCATCCGCTCTTCAGCGTCGCCGCGCCGGACTGGCGCGCGTGATTGCCGACCCAGCGGATGCCGAGCGCGAGCGCAGCCGCGCCGAGCGCGATCAGCGAGCACTGGATCGCGACCGGCAGATAACCGTGCGGCCGCGGATCGACGAACGGATAGGGATACCAGTCTTCGACCGCGCCGCGCACGAGCGTATAGCCGAGATAGACGATCGGAAAGCCGAGCCAGAGGAACGCGCTGCGGCGCGCGATCGGCGAGCGCGGCTCGACGTACAGCCAGTCGCACAGCATCACGAACGGCACGATCCGGTGCAGCACCCAGTTGTTGAACGGTGGCGTTACGTGGCGCAGCGCGTCCATACGCGCGAGCAGCAGCTCGTAGACGATCGCGGTGATCAGCACGTAGAGCACGGCGGCGCCGCGCATCGATTCGTAGCGCGGCGAGCCGGGCCGCGCGATGTGCCCGAGCCCGACGGCCAGCATCGCGGCCGCGTACAGGCTGCTCAATTGCGTGAAATAGCTGAGGTAGTTGCCGAGATGAAAGCTCGGCAGGTGCCAGTAGTCGGCGATGCTGTGCGCGGTAGTGGACACCGCAAGCAATGCGGCGATCAGCCGGTAGGCCGCAACGAAGAACGCTTTGCTCATGATGCGCGCACGACGTCGACACCAAAGCTCCATCCTGCCACAGCGCACCGCGCACGGGATGCGGATTTTCCATAGGCGGGGCGCGCAGAACCTGCGCGATATTTGACACGATCGTGCGAAACCGCGCACGCGTGCGGCTACAATCATGCCAGCGCGGCGGCACCGTACCGGCCGCCGCCTTCATCGATCCCCGCCATCACACCGAGACGAGCATGAGAAACATCCTCGCGCAACAGGTGCGCTACAACAAGCCCGCGATCTTCTTCCACTGGGTCATCTTCGTGCTCGTCGCGCTCGCGTATCTCGCGATCGAAATCCGCGGACCGAAAGGCAGCGACAGCCGCGCGTTCTGGATGAACGTGCATTTCACCGCGGGCACGCTGGTGCTCGCGCTGTCGGTGCTGCGCGTGCTGTGGCGCGCGATCGGCCGCACGCCGGCACCGGTCCCGCAGCCGGCGCTGCTGAAGTGGCTCGCGACGCTCGCGCATATCGCGCTCTACGTGTTCATCATCGCGCAGCCGCTGCTCGGGATCATGATGGTGAATCTCGGCGGCAAGCCCGTGTCGCTCGACTGGCTCGGCGTGTCGTTCACGCTGTTCGGGCCCGACAAGGCGCTGAGACCGACGATCAAGGAAGCGCACGAGCTGATCGGCAACGCGTTCTACTTCGTGATCGGCCTGCATGCGCTGGCCGCGCTCTATCACCATTTCGTCAAGCGCGACGACGTGCTGCGCCGCATGGCGCCCTGATCCGTCCGCGCCGTACGCGCAAGCTTCCGACGGGGGCGCATCGTTGCGTTGACAACGATGCGCCCCCGCTGCGTTAACAGCCCGGCGCGGCCCGGCGCGGCTGGCCATCGACGCCGACATTCGGTAACATCCGGTGTCTTTACATTCCGCTTACTCGCTCGCCGCGCATGCTGCATCGACACCGTCACCTGACCGCCTGGCTCGGCGTATTCGCGATCTGGTTCGCGATCGCCGCGCCGCTGGTGTCGCAGTGGCGCGTCGCGCAGGCGAGCGCGGTCGACGCCACGATCTGCAGCGCCGAGCACGGTGCGCATCGGTCGTCGGCTGCAGGCGGCGCGCACGCACATGGCTCGTCGCTCGACGCATGCGGCTACTGCGGATTCTTCGCGCATAGTCCCGCGATCGGCGGCGCGGCGGCCGCCTCGTTCGCTCCCGTTCCCGTTTCGTCCGTTTTCGTCGCCGCGCCGCAGGCCGATGCGACGCATCCGGACCGCTATCCGCGCGCCTATCCGCGCGCACCGCCCGAGCGCGCCTGACGCGCACTTTCCGTTTTTCTTTCCGCCGAATCCGTGCGGCCCGCTGCGGCCGCGTGGAGGGCGCTACTCGGGCTTTCGATCATGACCATTTTTTCGTTGCGCACGCCGCCGGCGTTGCGCAGTGCCTGCGCGCGGCCCGCGCCGCGCATGCTGAAACTTGCCGTTCCCGCGCTGACCGCCGGCGTGCTGAGCGCGTCGGCCGCAGCGGCCGACGCCGCACGTCGCGCCGAAGCGTCTCCCGACGAGTCGGGCATGCTGTTGCCGCCCGTCGAAGTCTTCGCGTCGCCATTGTCGACGCCGCTCGTCGTCGTCACCGATCCGAAGGCGCCGCGCCAGCCGCTGCCCGCGAGCGACGGCGCCGACTATCTGAAGACGATCCCCGGCTTCACGTCGATCCGCAGCGGCGGAACGAACGGCGATCCCGTACTGCGCGGCATGTTCGGCTCGCGGCTCAACGTGCTCGCGAACGGGATGCCGACGCTCGGCGCGTGTCCGAACCGGATGGACGCGCCGACGTCCTATATCGCACCGGAAAGCTACGACAAGGTGACGGTCGTGAAAGGGCCGCAGACGGTGCTGTACGGCCCCGGCGCCTCGGCCGGCACCGTGCTGTTCGAGCGCACGACGCCGCGTTTCGAGCGGCCGGGCATGCGCTTCGACGGCAGCGTCGTCGGCGGGTCGTTCGGCCGCAACGACCAGAACGTCGACGTGACGGCCGGCACGCCCGATTTCTACGGCCGCGTCATCGCGAATCATGCGCATGCGCAGGACTACCGCGACGGCAACGGCCGCACGGTGCCGTCGCAATGGGACAAATGGAACGCCGATGCCGCGCTCGGCTGGACGCCCGACGCGCACACGCGCGTCGAGCTGACGGCCGGCACCGGCGACGGCTACGCGCGCTATGCGGGGCGCGGGATGGACGGCGTGCACTTCCGCCGCGACACGTTCGGCCTGTCGTTCGACAAGCGGCATCTCGGCGACGTGCTCGACCGGATCGAAGCGCGCGTCTACTACAACGAAGCCGATCACGTGATGGACAACTACACGCTGCGGCAGCCCGATCCGTCGAGCAGCATGCCGATGCGGATGGCGTCCGAGGTGCGGCGGCGAACGGTCGGCGCGCGTGCGGCCGCGACGTGGCGATTCGGCGACGCGTTCAAGCTCGTGACGGGCATCGACGCGCAATCGAACCGGCTCGATTCGCGCGCCGCGATGGGGCGGCAGAACTATGGCGACCAACCGTGGGACGCGCAGGCGACGATGTGGAACGCCGGCGCGTTCGGCGAGCTCACGTGGTACGCGGCCGAGACGGCGCGCGTGATCGGCGGCGCGCGTGTCGACTATGCGAGCGCGCGTGACAAGCGCGCGACGACGGGCGGCATGATGACGAGCCGGCCGAACCCGACGTTCGACGACGATCGTGCGCGCGTGCTGCCGAGCGGCTTCGTGCGCTACGAGCGCGATCTGGCGTCGCTGCCCGTGACCTGGTATGCGGGCATCGGCCATGCCGAGCGCTATCCGGACTACTGGGAGCTGTTTTCCGCAAAACGCGGGCCGGCCGGTTCGGTCAACGCGTTCTCGGCCGTGCAGCCCGAGAAGACGACGCAGCTCGACATCGGCGCGCAGTACAAGAGCGATCGGCTCGACGCGTGGGTATCCGCGTATGCGGGCTATGTGCAGGACTTCATCCTGTTCGACTACGCGAGCGGCACGATGGGCCCGACCACGCGGGCGACCAACGTGAACGCGCAGATCATGGGCGGCGAAGCCGGCGTCGGCTGGCGGCCGATCGCACCGCTGCGCATCGAGACCTCGGTCGCGTACGCGTGGGGGCGCAATGCGACGAGCGGCGATCCGTTGCCGCAGATGCCGCCGCTCGAGGCGCGCGTCGGGCTCGAGTACACGCGCGGCGCGTGGTCGGCCGGCGGGTTGTGGCGGGTCGTTGCGCCGCAGCATCGCTATGCGCTGAACGAGGGCAACGTGGTCGGCAAGGACTTCGGACCGAGCGCGGGATTCGGCGTGCTGTCGCTGCATGCGCAGTACAACGTGAGCAAGACCGTGCAGATCTCGGTCGGCGTCGACAACCTGCTGAACAAGGCCTATGCCGAGCATCTGAATCTCGCCGGCAATGCGGGCTTCGGCTATCCGGCGAACGCGCCCGTCAACGAGCCGGGCCGCACTGCCTGGGTGCGCGTCAGCGCGAAGCTGTAGTGTGCGGCCCGCGTGTGCGAACGCAGCATGCGCGGGCTGCGGCGTGCCCCCGCCCGCGTGCGCCGTGCGCGTCAAGCGATTAGAGAACCGTATCTAGTCGGCACGCAAACGTTCCCGAGTCGTGATTCACTCCGGCATTCGATGCGCGGCGCGTTTGGGCGCGCTCTGCATCGCTTCGATTCCGTTCGAACCGGCAGCACGATAATCAGGAGAACATGCATGGCCAGATCGATGCGTTCCAGGGTGGTGGCAGCAGCAGTGGCGTGCGCGATGAGCGCCGCGCCGTTCGCGGGGACGACCGCGTTGATGACGCTCGCGACGACGCGCACGGCGCTCGCCGCGATCGCGCCGGCCGACGATTACGCGGCGACGCGCTATCCGATCGTCCTCGTGCACGGACTCACGGGCACCGACAAATACGCGGGCGTGCTCGAGTACTGGTACGGCATCCGGGAAGACCTGCAGCGGCACGGCGCGACGGTGTACGTCGCGAACCTGTCGGGATTCCAGAGCGACGACGGTCCGAACGGACGCGGCGAACAATTGCTGGCATACGTCAAGCAGGTGCTCGCCGCGACCGGCGCGACGAAGGTCAATCTGATCGGCCATAGCCAGGGCGGTCTCACGTCGCGCTACGTGGCGGCCGTCGCGCCGGATCTCGTCGCGTCGGTGACGACGATCGGCACCCCGCATCGCGGCTCGGAGTTCGCGGACTTCGTGCAGAGCGTGCTTGCGTACGACCCGACCGGGTTGTCGTCGTCGGCGATCGCCGCACTCGTCAACGTGTTCGGCATCCTGACGAGCAGCAGTCACAACACGAACCAGGACGCGCTCGCCGCACTGACGACGCTGACGACCGCGCAGGCCGCGACCTACAACCGGAACTTCCCGAGCGCGGGTCTCGGTGCACCCGGCAGCTGCACGACCGGTGCGTCGACGGAGACGGTCGGCGGCAATACGCATCTGCTGTACTCGTGGGCCGGCACCGCAATTCTGCCGACGAATGCCGCGTTCGGCGTCACGGGCGCGAGCGACACGAGCACGATTCCGGTCGTCGATCCGGCGAATGCACTGGATGCGTCGACGCTCGCGCTGCTCGGCACGGGTACCGTGATGATCAATCGCGGCTCGGGGCAGAACGACGGACTCGTGTCGAAGTGCAGCGCGCTGTACGGACAGGTGCTCGGCACGAACTTCAAATGGAATCATCTCGACGAGATCAACCAGCTGCTCGGCGTGCGCGGTGCGTATGCGGAAGATCCGGTCGCAATGATTCGCACGCACGCGAACCGGTTGAAACTCGCGGGCGTCTGACGGATGGCCGCCCGTGACGGGCACGCGTCGCCAATGCGGCGCGTCGCCGTGTATGCAGTAGCCGGTTGTGCGGCTGTGGCCGCCGTCGTGCTGTGGCGCGGCGCGGCGCCGCCGCGCGGCATCGAAGTCGCGCACGCCGGATCGCAGGCGGGCGAACGCAGCGCGATTGCATTGCCATCGCCGGCGGCGCGGCCGGCCGGTGCAAGCGTGCCCGCGCCGCTGGCCGGATCGAGCGCGCCGCGCTTGCCGCTCGATCCGGGCGGCCATCTCGCGAAGTCGCGCGCGGTGCGCGATTTCTTCGACTATTGCCTGACTGCACAGAGCGAGATCGACGCCGCCGCGCTCGATGCGCTCGTCGCCCGCGAGATCGCCGCGCAGCTCGACGGCACGGTCGTGCAGGCGGAAGCGCTCGACGTCTGGCATCGGTATCGCGCCTATCGCGACGCGCTTGCAAAGCTGCCCGACGCGGGCGCCGTCACCGACAAGTCCGATCTCGGCGCGCTGCAGCTCGCGCTCGACCGGCGCGCGTCGATTGCGTACCGGACGCTCGGCGACTGGAGCGAACCGTTTTTCGGTGCGGAGCAGTGGCGGCAGCGCTACGACCTCGCGCGGCTGCGCATCATGCAGGACCGCACGCTGACCGATGCGCAGAAGGCCGAGCGGCTCGCGGCGCTCGATCAGCAGATGCCGGCCGACGAGCGTGCGGCGCAGCAGCGCGCGAACGCGCAGCAGGCCGCGATCGACCGGATCGCACAGTCGCAGAAGAGCGGGGCGGCGCCCGACGCGACGCGCGCGGCACTGGCGCAGACGCTCGGTGCGGACGTCGCCGCGCGTGTCGCGCAGCTGCAGCAGGACGACGCGTCGTGGCAAAGCCGCTATGCCGATTACGCGGTGCAGCGCGCGCAGATCGAAGCCGCCGGTCTGTCGCCGCAGGATCGCGACGCGCAGATCGCCGCGCTGCGGCAGCGCGTGTTTACGAAACCGGGCGAAGCGGTGCGCGCGGCGTCGCTCGATCGCGGTGCGGCCGCTGCGGCTACGGCGGGCACCGCGCAGTAACGGCCCGCACGCGCGGCCGTCGGCTCACGCGGCGCGCGTCACGTGCCGCGGCAGGTGCTGCTCGATGATCGCTGCCAGCGTGTCGAAGGCCGGCCCGATCCCTTCATGCGCGACGCACGCATAGCCGAGCAGCAGCCCGCGTTGCGCGGTGTCGGCGCAACTGTAATAGCTGGTCAGCGGCCGCACGATCACGCCCGCTTCGAATGCGCTCTGCGTGACCGCGCGATCGTCGCATGCGTCGGGCAGCCCGAGCACCAGATGCAGGCCGGCTTCGTCGCCCATCACCGGCAACGAATCGCCGAAGCGCGCGCGGATCGCATCGATCAGCAGTTGACGGCGCTCGCCGTATAGCGTGCGCATCCGTCTCACGTGCGAGGTCAGATGGCCGTCCATGATGAACTCGGCGAGCACCGCCTGCTGCATCAGCTGTCCTTCGCGGTACAGCTCCGACAGGCCGGTGCGGAACGTGTCGACGAGATGCTCGGGCACGACCATGTAGCCCATCCGCAGGCCGGGAAACAGCATCTTGCCGAGGCTGCCGACGTAGATCACGCGGCCGCCGTCGTCGAGCCCCTGCAGCGACGCGAGCGGGCGGCTGCCGTAACGGAATTCGCTGTCGTAGTCGTCCTCGATGATCCAGCAGCGATGCTGCCGCGCGTATTCGAGCAGCATGCGCCGCCGCGCGAGACTCATCACCATCCCGAGCGGATACTGATGCGATGGCGTGACGAGCACGAGCCGCGGCGGGTGCTGCATGTCGCTCGCGCTCGGCGCGAGCCCTTCGTGATCGACGGGCACGGGCGCGAGCGTGAGGCCCGCCGCCTGCAGCACACTGCGCACGCCCCAGTAGCACGGCTCCTCGACCCACGCGCGATCGCCGATGTCGGACAGCAGCCGCACCGCGAGATCAATCGACTGATGAATGCCGGTCGTGATGATGACCTGATCCGGCGAGCATTTGACCGAGCGCGCGACGCGCAGATAGTCGGCGAGCGCGCGACGCAGCGGCCGGTAGCCACCGCCCGGCGCGTATGTGAGCAGTTCGGGGTTCGCTTCCTTCCAGAGCCGCGCCTGCAGGCGGCTCCACGTGCGGCTCGGAAATTCGGAGACGTCCGGCACGCCGGGCATGAACGCGCCCCACTGACGGCGCGACACGCCCGCATGCTCGATCAGCTGCCGGCCGCGCATCGACAACCCGCCTTGTACGTCGGGCGCCGCGGTTGCGGCCGTTGCCGCGCCGCCGTCCGGACGCGCCGCGCCCGCGCCGTGCGCGCGCATCGCGGCGGCGTCGGGCCGCGTGTCGGCGACATAGGTGCCGCTGCCGGTCGTCGTCAGGACGTAGCCTTCGGCCGTCAGCTGGTCGTACACGTGCAGCACCGTATTGCGGGCGATCGACAGGTCAGCGGCCAGCGTGCGCGAACTCGGCAGCTTCGTCCCCGGCCCTAATTCCCCGGTCAGGATGGCCTGCTGCATCAGTTGCAGCAGCTGCCGGTACATCGGCTCGGACGAAGTCCGGTCGAGACGGGCGGACAGCCAGTCGGCGACGATCACGGTATCCAAAGTGGTCCTACTGGGAATATTGAAATGGTTCCCTATTGTAGAACCGTGCGCGCCGTATAGTGGCTCGCATCTCGATAAAGATCGTTGCGCAGCAAAGGGGACAGCCACGATGAAGTCCGATGATGTGATCGTCAGTTTTCGCGGCG
>NZ_KV786778.1:0-884 GCF_001806955.1 Burkholderia sp. HMSC10F09 | reverse complement strand
TGACGCGCGACCGGCGCGGCTCAGGAGGCGGGGCGTGCCGCAGCTGCACGGTCGCGCGTTCGACGGCGGCGTGCGGCGCGCGATGCGTTGCCCGCGCAACCGATGCGCGGCGCGGCCATCAAACGAAAAGCCCCGGCCCGGCGAACCGGGCTGGGGCATGATCGGAGTGCTCGCACGCCGCGCGATGCGCGGCAAATGGCCCGGTCGCGCGAAGCGCCGGGCCGTGAGCCGTCAGTGGAGGACGACGGGCATCATCATCAGGCTGTCGAACTGTCCGAGGAATTCGTCGACTTCATCGAGCGTCGGCTCTTCCTCGATCAGCTGCTTCACGTGCTCGCGGAACCGCTCGGCCAGTTCGCCGTCGATGAAAATCTCGCGCTGCGCGTTCTTGTCGACGATTTCGTATCCGCCGGCATTCATCAGATGGTGGCCGGCCTGCGGCGCAAATTCGACGACGCAGTAGTTGGGGCTGTTGTAGATCATTTGCATGGCGGCACTCCTCTTCGCAGTGGCATCTGGCCTTGTTGTCCCCTACGTGGGGCAGCCTTCGCCGGTTTCAAGGGGCTTGTGCTGCACACCCCGTTCCCGTGTTGCGGGGTGTCTCGGTTAGAAACCGATACTTATCAAACGTTTCCTATTGTCGGCCGGTGCACTGAAATAGTTGTTAAAGAATGTCATCGGCCATTTCACGACGATCTTTAATCGGTCGAAATTGCCGATTTCGCGTCGTTTTACGGCGTGCCGGGTGCCGATGCGACCGGCTCGGCGGGCGCGGGCGGCGGTTGCGCGGGCACCGATGCGGACGCGACAGGCGTCGATGCGTCAGCCGTCGCCGGCTCGGGCGGCGTCGCGGCCGCAGGCGCGTTCATTGCGGCGGCCGATGC
>NZ_KV786777.1:0-7864 GCF_001806955.1 Burkholderia sp. HMSC10F09 | reverse complement strand
CTCGCGGCGCTCGCGCAGCGGCGCTGGCCCGCGTCGCACGCGGCGATCGTCGTGCATCTGCAGACGCTGATCGCCGCGCGCCGCTTTGCCGAGGCGCAGATGCTCGCGCGGGCGCAGGCGAGCGCCGATCCCGATCAGCCGGACTGGTGGGACTATCTTGCGAAGGCGAGCGACGGCATGGGCGACGTGCTCGCGCGGCGCCGCGCGCTGGCGGAGAAGCTCGCGCTGGACGGCGCGTGGCCGTCGGCGATTCGCCAGTTGAAGGAGGCGCGCGATGCGAAGAACGTGTCGTTCTACGACCAGTCGATCATCGGCGAGCGACTGCTGGAATTCGAGGCGCGCTACAAGGAAGAGCGCGAAGACGACAAGAACGGGCGCGGCTAGCGGTTAGCGGCGAGCGCGTGCGCGATGTACGCGCCGCGAACGCCGGCCGCGCTGATGAACGCGACGACGAACGCAGCGACGATCGCGCTCAGCGCCCGGCCTCGCCCGCGTTGCCGGCTTCGCTCGCGCGTCGGGCCGGGCTCGTGACGAAGCCGAACCGAGCCGGCACGTCGGTGCCCGCGATCTGCCCGAGCGGCAGCAGCCGAGCGTCGCGCCAGCGCAGCACGGGTGGCGTCGCGTCGAGGTCCGCGCGATCGGCGAACAGCGCGAGGTCGTGGTCGTGCAGCGCGGCGACGCGCGGCCGCGTGCCGGCTTCGACGAACAACACGCCGCCCGCATCGTCGAGCCATGCCTCGTCGGGCTCGAACGGCGCGCCGGTGTGATCGGTCAGCGACAGCTGTCCGTCGCGCTCGGCGAGCCGCACGATCCACGGCGTATACGCGAGCTCGACGTACACGCGCTGCGGCCCGTTCTGGAAAAACCACTGGCCGTGCGCGTCGCACTCGTAGTTGCGTCCGATGAAAGCAATCAGCGCGGCATGGCGGATCGGCGAACCGAGTTCGCCGGCAGCCTGCGCGGCCTCGTCGCGCAGCCGCCACGTGCCGCGCCGGTCGAGCAGCAGCCAGCCCGTGCAGTGCGGCACGTTCGGCCATTTCGCGAGCGCCTGCTTGACGATGTCATCCATGGTCGACGAATTTGGAGCAATAGCCGAACACGCGCACCGACAGCCAGTCGAGGCGGCCGGGGAACGGACCGGTCATGAATCCCGCGTGGCCGCCGTGCGCGGGCTGGTCGAGCTCGACGGCCGGCGACACGTCGGCCGGGCCCGGCAGCGCCGATTCGGGCAGGAAAGGATCGTTGCGCGCATTGAGAATCAGCGTCGGCACGTCGATCGCGGGCAGCAGCGGGCGCGTGGTCGCCTGCGTCCAGTAGTCGTTCGCATTCGCGAAACCGTGCAGCGGCGCGGTCACGACCTCGTCGAAGTCGTACATCGTCACCGCGCGCAGCATCGCGTCGCGGTCGAACAGCCCCGGATACTGCTCGAGCTTCAGGAGCGCCTTGCGTTTCAGCGTCTTCAGGAAGCTGCGCGTGTATACCATCGCGAAGCCCTGCGACAACGCGCGGCCGCCCGCATGCACGTCGATCGGCGTCGAGATCGCGGCGGCGGCCCGTACGATCGACGTGTCGCTGCGGTGCTCGCCGAGCCAGCGCAGCAGCACGTTGCCGCCGAGCGACACGCCGGCCGCGACGATCGGCCCGCGATGCTGCGCCGCGAGCCGGCGCAGGATCCAGTCGACTTCGGCGCTGTCGGCGAGATGATAGAAGCGTGGCTGCCGGTTCAGTTCGCCGCTGCAGCTGCGAAAGTGCGGCACGACGCCGTGCCAGCCCTTCGCGCGCGCGGCGGCCATCATCGCGAGCGCGTAATGGGAGCCTGAGCTGCCTTCGAGGCCGTGGAACAGCACGAACAGCGGCGCGTCCGGCGGCGGCGCGGCGCTATCGAGATGCGCGACCCAGTCGAGGTCGATGAAATCGTGATCGGGCGTTTCCCAGCGCTCGCGCCGGTACGCGACGACCGGCCGGCGCGCGAACAGCGCAGGCACGATCGTCTGCACGTGGCTGTTCGGCAGCCAGCGCGGTGCGCGATAGCGCAGCAGATTGTCGTCGTCGGGGGCCTGCGGCCCGGTCAGCGGCGATGTGGGCGGTGAAGCCGTACTCATGATCGCCCCGCGTTCTTCGTTTATTCGTCAGTGCAGCGGGCCCTGCCCGTGACGGATCTTGGCGGCGAACTGCCCGGCCGCCTGCTCGGGAATCGGGCTCGCGTGGATATGCGCGATGCGCCACTCGCCGCGTTCGTGAATCATCACGTACGTCGCAAAAACCATGTCGGGATCGGCCGTCAGGTCGGCTTGCTGGTGTGCTTCGGCGATCGTGTAGACGACCGTGCCGAGGCTGTCGTAGACGCGGATGTCGAGCGGCTCGATCGTCACCGGACGCGTCGCGAGCCGCGTGCCGAGCCCGCTGCGGATCTGGTCGAGCCCATGCAGATGCTCGCCGTCGGCCCACACGCAGCTGGCGAAATCCTCGTCGATCCACAACGCCAGCAGCGCGTCGAGATTGGCATCGGCGACGGCCTGGTAGTAGGCGTTGAGCGTATCGGCGGCGGCTTCGAAAAGGCGGGCAAAACGTGGCATCGGGGTTATCTCTCGCGCGCGTCGCGCGCCGTATTCAGCACGGCGGCCCGGGTGGGGCCGCCGCGCACCGGTGAATCGGATTGCCCGGCGCGCCGGGCGACGCCGCCGGTCAAGGTCAGCGCTGCCCGACGAGCATGCCGCGCAAATCGCCGAATACCTGTTCGGGGCCGAGTTCGCGCAGACAATTCAGGTGGCCGAGCGGGCACTCGCGCTCGAAACAGGGACTGCATTCGAGATGCAGCCATTGTACCTTCGCCAGGTCCGACAGCGGAGGAGTGTGGCGCGGATCGGTCGACCCGTACACCGCGACGAGCGGCCGGCGCAGCGCGGCGGCGACGTGCATCAGCCCCGAATCGTTCGTGACGACGGCATTCGCGCGTGCGATCAGCGCGCACGCCTCGGAGAGCGAGGTCTGCCCGCAGAGATTGCGCACGTTCGGCGCGTGATCGGCGATCGCCTGCGCGGCCGCCGCGTCCTTCTGCGAGCCGAGCGCGACGATCTGGGTATACGGGAACGACTGGTGGACGATCGTCGCGAGCGTCGCGAAATGCTCGGGCGGCCAGCGCTTGGCCGGCCCGTATTCCGCGCCCGGGCAGAACACGACGAGCGGCTTGCGCGTATCGAGATTGAAGCGCGCGGAGACGCGCGCCGTCTCGTTCAGGTCCGCGTCGAGGCGCGGCGGCGGCAGCGTCTTCATCGACTCGGGCAGCTTCGCGCCCGGCACGTACGCGAGCGCCGCGTAGTGCGTCGTCATCGGCGGCCGTTCGGCGGACTTGTCGGGGTTCGCGTGACGCACGTTCAAGAGCCCGTAGCGGTGCTCGCCCGTGTAGCCGATGCGCAGCGGAATGTTCGCGAGCCACGGAATCACCGCCGATTTCAGCGAATTCGGCAGCACGTAGGCGGCGTCGTAGCCGACGTCGCGCAGATCGCTCGCGAGCTGCCAGCGGCGCAGCAGCTGCAGCTTGCCGTGCGCGAGATCGGTCGCGTAGACATCGTGGATCTCGGGCATCCGTTCGAGCACCGGCGCGACCCAGGTGGGCGCGACGGCATCGATCGCGATGCGGGGATGGAGTTTCTTCAGCAGCGCAAAGAGCGGCTGCGCCATCAATGCGTCACCGATCCAGTTCGGTGCGATAACCAGCGCTCGACGCATCAGGTCGATTTCCGATGTCGTAATGAAACGCGCCGCGCGAGCGCCGCGTTCGGGTTGCCAGATAGGGAAACGGCGGCGTGCCGGAACAAGCCCGGCTGCGCCGCCTCGTGGATAGCGCGGGCCCGCAGGCCCGATGCGCTCAGTGGCCCTTGACCACCTCGCCGTCGCGCAGCTTGTAGCGCGTGCCGCAGTACGGGCAGCGCGCTTCGCCGTGCGACACGTCGATGAACACGCGCGGATGGGCGTTCCAGCGCGTCATGGCGGGATTCGGGCAGTAGGCGGGGAGGTCCTTCGCCGCCAGCTCGACCAGCGGCATTTCCTTGATTTCACTCATGAGACTTTCTCTTGTCACTCTTCTTGGTGGGGCGGTCGGGGCGTGCGCTCTCAGACCTTGGTCAGCCAGTGCGCGTACTTCGCGTTCTTGCCCGACACGATATCGAAAAACGCCGATTGCAGCTTTTCGGTGACGGGGCCGCGCGCGCCGCTGCCGATCGTGCGGTTGTCGAGTTCGCGGATCGGCGTGACTTCGGCGGCCGTGCCGGTGAAGAACGCTTCGTCGGCCGTATACACCTCGTCGCGCGTGATGCGCTTCTCGATGACTTCGATGCCGGCGTCCTTCGCGAGCGTGATGATCGTGTCGCGCGTGATGCCGTCGAGGCACGACGACAGATCGGGCGTGTACAGCTTGCCGCGGTTCACGAGGAAGAAGTTCTCGCCGGAGCCTTCGGACACGTAGCCGTCGACGTCGAGCAGCAGCGCTTCGTCGTAGCCGTCGGCCGTCGCTTCCTGGTTCGCGAGGATCGAGTTCACGTACCAGCCGGACGCCTTCGCGCGCACCATCGACACGTTCACGTGATGGCGCGTGAACGACGACGTCTTCACGCGGATGCCCTTCGCGAGGCCGTCCTCGCCGAGGTAGGCGCCCCACGGCCAGGCGGCGATCGCGACGTGGATCGTGTTGCCCTTCGCCGACACGCCGAGCTTTTCCGAGCCGACCCAGATGATCGGGCGCAGGTAGCACGACTCGAGCTTGTTCTCGCGCACGACTTCGCGCTGCGCGGCTTCCAGCGTTTCCTGGTCGAACGGCACGTCCATCTGGAAGATCTTCGCGGAATTCAGCAGACGTTTCGTGTGCTCGGGCAGACGGAAGATCGCGGTGCTGCCGTCGGCCGTCTTGTATGCGCGCACGCCCTCGAAGACGCCCATGCCGTAGTGCAGCGTGTGGGTCAGAACGTGGATCGTGGCGTCGCGCCAGTCGATCAGCTTGCCGTCCATCCAGATCTTGCCGTCGCGGTCGGCCATTGACATAGGATTCTCCTGGGATGCGGTTGTGTGCAGCGTTGAGCCGGAAAGACGCTTATTTTAGCGTCATTTGGGGGCGGGCCGGTCGGTCGGCGCAGGTGCGGCGCTATAATCGTCCGGCACCGATTCCAATAACGACGGGCCGTGCCGGCAGGAGGCGCCGGGGTCCGACGAACTGCCCGCCGCGGCCGCTTTCCATGCTCGCTCGATTGTCCCCGACCGACCGCTTCGCCCTGATCCAGGGTGCGCGCGACTATTCCCCGACGCTGATGGCGATCCTGTCTTGGGGGCTCGTCACCGGCATCGCGATGAGCCAGTCGGTCATGACGCTCGGGCAGGCGAGCGCGATGTCGCTGCTCGTCTATGCGGGCTCGTCGCAGCTCGCCGTGCTGCCGCTGCTCGCCGCGAAGCTGCCGATCTGGACGGTGCTGCTCACCGCCGCGATGGTCAACATGCGCTTCGTGATCTTCAGCGCCGGTCTCGCTCCCCATTTTTCCTATCTGCCGCTGTGGCGCCGTCTCGCGATCGGCTATTTCAACGGCGACGTGATCTATCTGCTGTTCCAGAAGCAGGGCTTCGCGAACGGCCACGTGCCGGGCAAGGAAGCGTACTTCTGGGGGATGGCGCTCGCGAGCTGGGTGTCGTGGCAGGTGTCGTCGCTCGCCGGCATCCTGCTCGCGAGCTTCTTCCCCGCCAGCTGGGGGCTCGAACTCGCCGGCACGCTCGCGCTGATTCCGATCATGGTGTCGGCGGTCGCGAACCGCTCGACACTCGCGGCGGTCGCCGTCGCCGGCATCGTGTCGCTCGTCGCGTTCGACCTGCCGTACCGGCTCGCCTTGCCCATCGCGGTGCTCGCCGCGCTCGCGGCCGGCTGCACGGCCGACTGGTTCGTCGAGCGCGCCGACTGGCGCCGCATCCGCACCGAGACGGTGCGCAACGAGGAGGTCGAATGAGCGCGGCGGAAATCTGGATCGTGATCGTCGGGATGACGATCGTCACGGCCGTCACGCGCGCGCTGTTCCTGATCGGCGGCGAGCGCACCGTCCTGCCCGAACGCGCGCAGCGCGCGCTGCGCTATGCGCCGGCCGCCGCACTCGTCGCGGTCGTGCTGCCCGACGTGCTCGAAACGCCGGCCGGCCTGTCGTTCGCGCTGTCGAATCATCCGTTTTACGCGGCGCTCGCCGGCCTCGGCTGGTTCCTGTGGCGGCGCAGCATGCTCGGTACGATCGTCGTCGGCATGGTCGTGTTCACGGTGCTGCGGCTCGTCGTCTGAGGGCCGCCCGGCGGGGTGGCGGCGTCGCAACGGCGGCCGCTGCTATCTATGATGCAGCGCAGTATCGCGCGTGTCGCGGCACGCGATCCCAAATAGGCGGAATTCGCCGCCGCACGAGCCAGTGTGCGGGATGGATCGGCTAGAATGCCCGTTCGAGATTTTTTACCCGTGCGCGTCATGCGGAGCCGCCAGCCACGGCCGCATCCGGCGCCCTTTCGCGGCAGCCCGCGCACGTCCGGCGTACCCCTTTCCCCATCCACTACTTCAATCAGTCCAACATGAGCCAAGTCAAGCGTCTTACCGACCTGATCGCCGCCGGCCAGCTCGCCGGCAAGCGTGTGTTCATCCGCGCCGACCTGAACGTCCCGCAGGACGATCACGGCAACATCACCGAAGACACGCGCGTGCGCGCCTCGGTGCCGGCCATCAAGGCGGCGCTCGAGGCCGGCGCGGCGGTGATGGTCACGTCGCACCTCGGCCGTCCGACCGAAGGCGAGTTCAAGCCGGAAGACTCGCTCGCGCCGGTCGCGAAGCGCCTGTCCGAGCTGCTCGGCCGCGACGTGCCGCTCGTCGCGAACTGGGTCGAGAACGGCGTGAACGTCGCGCCGGGCGAGGTCGTGCTGCTCGAGAACTGCCGCGTCAACAAGGGCGAGAAGAAGAATTCGGACGAGCTCGCGCAAAAAATGGCGAAGCTCTGCGACGTGTACGTGAACGACGCGTTCGGCACCGCGCACCGCGCGGAGGCCACCACGCACGGGATCGCGAAATACGCGCCGGTCGCGTGCGCGGGCCCGCTGCTTGCTGCGGAACTCGACGCGCTCGGCAAGGCGCTCGGCAATCCGGCGCGGCCGCTCGTTGCGATCGTCGCGGGTTCGAAGGTGTCGACCAAGCTGACGATCCTGAAGTCGCTGGCCGAAAAGGTCGATCAGCTGATCGTCGGCGGCGGGATCGCGAACACGTTCATGCTCGCGGCCGGCCTGTCGATCGGCAAGTCGCTCGCCGAACCGGATCTCGTCGACGAGGCCAAGGCGATCATCGACGAAGCGCGCAAGCGCGGCGCGTCGGTGCCGATCCCGACCGACGTCGTGACCGCGAAGGAATTCTCGCCGACGGCCGCAGCGACCGTGAAGCCCGTCGCCGACATCGAAGCCGACGACATGATCCTCGACATCGGCCCGGACACGGCAAAGGCGCTCGCGAGCCAGCTCGAGAAGGCCGGCACGATCGTCTGGAACGGGCCGGTCGGCGTGTTCGAGTTCGACCAGTTCGGCAACGGCACGAAGACGCTTGCCGAAGCGATCGCGAAGTCGTCCGCGTTCTCGATCGCAGGCGGCGGCGACACGCTCGCGGCCATCGCGAAGTACGGCATCCACGACCAGGTCAGCTACATCTCGACGGGCGGCGGCGCCTTCCTCGAGTTCCTCGAAGGGAAGAAGCTGCCGGCAGTGGAAGTGCTCGAAACGCGGGCGGCCTGAGCGTGGCGGCGCGCGCAGGGGCGACGAAGGCCGCGCGCTCCGCGAAAGCGGAGCCGGCGGCCGGCGCGGGCAAGCGCAAACGCGC
>NZ_KV786776.1:0-4076 GCF_001806955.1 Burkholderia sp. HMSC10F09 | reverse complement strand
GGCCGACGCCGTGCTGCATGCCGCCGCGCGGCTCGCGACCGGCGATCTCGCCGGCGCGGCGGCCGCGCTGCCGGACGTCGACCGCGCGGTGCTGCTCGCAAGCTACACGCATGCGTTCGATCGCCTGCTGATCGCGCTCGCGATCGTCACCGTGCTCTGTGCGGCGATCGTATTCGCGTTTCTCGGTGCGCGGCAGACCGCCGACGGCACGCACGCCGACACGCGCGCGAGCCTGCCGCCCAACCGCCGCACGCGACGACCGGCATGCGCGGAAACGAACGGCCGCTGAGCGGCGCGGCCCGTTACGCGGCGCCGCGCCCGCGTGCGCGGCGTGTCACGCGAGTACGAGCGGCGGCAGCGTCGCGTCGGTGCGCGGCTGCGCGCATTCGACGTCGACGATCACATAGCGCCGCGCATCCGGCCACAGCGCGGCGAAGCGTCCCGCGTCTTCGTCGATCGTCGCGCGTCCCTGCACGAGCCACGTCGTCTGTCGGACGAAATCGACGAACAGCAGCGCGATCGCCGGGTTCACGAGCAGATTCCCGATCGTATTGAACAGGTTGTTGCCCGCGAAGTCGGGCAGCACGAGCGTACGTGCGTCGACGCACGCGACGAGCGGCGCGGGCGTGCCATCGGCGCGCGGCTGCCGGCCGCGGTACGAGCAGTCGCTGTTGCCGGCATCGTCGGAGGTCGCGACGATCAGGAACGCCTGTTCGTCGATGAATGTGATGGCGTCGTCGGTCAGCGGGGCGGGTGCATGCATGGAACGAATCGGCGCGGCGGCCGGCGAAGGACGATGCGCGATGCATACGCAAGCCGCATGCCACGCGATCGCGGCCGGCACGCAGGCGCGCGTTGTGAAAATTCCGAACACCGCCCGCCCTTGCTGCGCAGCCGCAGTGTTCAGTTTCGACACAGTCGCGTACCGCATCCGTGCTAGCGCGCCGCGTGCCGTGCCGTGCGCACGTGCCGGCGCGGTGCCGCGACCGGATGGCATGCATGTTGCGTAAACGTCGACGCGCAATCCAACCGGCGCTGCACTCACAAGCACGATGAACAGGAGACATGTATGAACCCGTTTGACCTGAAGCAACTGGGCCTCGACGTCGAATATCCGTATCGTCAGCAGTACGACAACTACATCGGCGGCAAGTGGGTTCCGCCCGTGAAGGGCGAGTATTTCGAGAACGTGTCGCCGATCAACGGCCAGCCGTTCTGCCGCGTGCCGCGTTCGGGCGCCGACGACATCGAGCTCGCGCTCGACGCCGCGCACGCCGCGCGCCGCAAGTGGGGCAAGACGTCCGTGGCCGAGCGCGCGAACCTGCTGCTCGCGGCCGCCGACCGCGTGGAAAAGAACCTGAAGCTGCTCGCCGTCGCGGAAACGATCGACAACGGCAAGCCGCTGCGCGAGACGATGGCGGCCGACCTGCCGCTCGCGATCGACCACTTCCGCTATTTCGCGGGTTGCATCCGCGCGCAGGAAGGCGGGATCTCCGAGATCGACGACAACACGGTCGCGTATCACTTCCACGAGCCGGCCGGTGTCGTCGGCCAGATCATTCCGTGGAACTTCCCGTTGCTGATGGCCGCATGGAAGCTCGCGCCGGCGCTCGCGGCCGGCTGCTGCGTCGTGATGAAGCCGGCCGAGCAGACGCCCGCGTCGGTGCTCGTGCTGATGGAGCTGATCGGCGACCTGTTTCCGCCGGGCGCGGTCAACATCGTGAACGGCTTCGGCAAGGAAGCGGGCGAAGCGCTCGCAACGAGCAAGCGGATCGCGAAGATCGCGTTCACGGGCTCGACGCCGGTCGGCAAGCACATCCTGCACGCGGCGGCCGACAGCCTGATCCCGTCGACGGTCGAGCTGGGCGGCAAGAGCCCGAACGTGTTCTTCGCCGACGTGCTCGACCAGGACGACGCGTTCCTCGACAAGGCACTCGAAGGGCTCGCGATGTTCGCGCTGAACCAGGGCGAGGTCTGTACGTGTCCGTCGCGGATCCTGATCCAGGAATCGATCTACGACCGCTTCATCGAGAAGGCCGTCGCGCGCGTCGAGCGCATCAAGGCCGGCCATCCGCTCGACATGCAGACGATGATCGGCGCGCAGGCGTCGCAGCAGCAGCTCGACAAAATCCTCTCGTATATCGATATCGGCCGCGGCGAAGGCGCGCAATGCCTGACGGGCGGCGAACGCACGGCGCCGGCCGCCGAACTGAACACCGGCTACTACGTGAAGCCGACGATGCTGCTCGGCAACAACAAGATGCGCGTGTTCCAGGAGGAGATCTTCGGGCCGGTCGCGTCGGTGATGACGTTCAAGGACGAGCAGGAAGCGATCGAACTCGCGAACGACACGTTCTACGGGCTCGGCGCCGGCGTGTGGACGCGCAACGGCACGCGCGCGTACCGCATGGGCCGCGAGATCGAGGCGGGCCGCGTCTGGACCAACTGCTATCACCTGTACCCGGCGCACGCGGCGTTCGGCGGCTACAAGCAGTCGGGGATCGGCCGCGAGACGCACAAGATGGCGCTGTCGAACTATCAGCAGACGAAGTGCCTGCTGGTCAGCTATCAGGCGGAAGCGCTCGGCTTCTTCTGATCGCCGCCACGCGGGCGCGGACGCACGGGCGCACGCCGGGCAGCCGGCGGCGCGCCCGTCCGTCTCGTGATCGCGCCGCCTTTCCGGAAATCCGGCGCAGGCCGCAGCGCATCGCGTTGCAGCCCGCGCCGGCCACGACCTCGTCCGCCGCCTGCGCGCGGCGGTTCCATCCGACATGACAGACACACCCCGTTCGCGACATCCGGTATTTCATGCAGGCGAGCTCGACGCGCATCGCCGGTTCGGCGTCGCCGACGAAGCCGAACGGATGAGCGACGTCGTGACGACGCGGCTCAGCATCGGCGTGCGGCAATTCGTCGAGACGCAGCCGTTCATGTTCGTCGGTACGAGCAGCGGCGGCGGCGCGCCGCTCGTCTGCGACATCGTGCAGGGCGGCCGCGATCAGAACGGCGAGCTGCTGCCTGTCGTTCGCGTGATCGATACGAAGACGCTGCGGTTCGCGCTGCCCGCCCGGCGCGACGCATGCCGGATCGATGCGGCGCGATGCGACGGCAGCGGGATCGGGCTGCTGTTCGTCGATTTCGTGCGCGCGATCCGCTACCGGATCAACGGTCGCGCGACGCTGCGCACCGATCTGTCCGACGCGGACGCCGTGCCCTGGCCGGCGGGCAGCCCGATCGTCGAACTCGCCGTCGCGCAGGCGTACGGCAACTGCAGCACGCGCGTCGTGCGGCTGCAGCCGGCCGCCGGCCGCTAGCCGGTGAACGTGCCGCGATGCACGCACGCACCGTGGCGGTGCGGGCGGCGCGCGCGCCGGGCGGGGCGTACACCCCGCGCAGCGTTGAATCTCGGGCGTGGCCGCCTCGCGCGCGGTTCGGCACGGGACTTGCGTGACCGACGCGGTTCCGGCAGGTGAAGGAGAGCACGATGGATGCACGACAGGCACGTCACGACGAACCGACGGCCGAAGACACGCAGCGCAGCGCGCACGGCGACGATGCGTCGGCCGGGCAGGCGGTCGTCAGCGTCGCGCACGACGCTGACGAGCAGGCGCGCAACCTGATCGGCTGGCGACAGACCTACGACCAGCTCGCGGCGGGCCGCTTCGTCGGCACGCTGACCGAGCTGCCGCTCGACACGATGAAACTGTTTCGCGAATCGACGAGCCATGTGCTGCGCCAGGCGTGCGAAGTGCGCGGCGACGCGTACTGGTTCGGCATTCCGCTCGCCGGCGACGGCACCGCGCGCGTCGACGCGTGCCGGATCGGCCCCGGCGCCCTCGCGTTCCGGCCCGGCAACGTCGAATTCGAATTGCTGACGCCCGCGCAGTTCTCGATCTACGGCGTCGTCGTGCGCGGCGAGGTGCTGCGCCGCTATGCGGAGCAGGTCGAACATCGCGCGCTCGACGAGCGGCTGTTCGCGCAGCGCGTGATCCGGATCGGCGACGCGCGGCTCGCGCGCCTGTGCGCGCTGCTCGGCCGCCGGCTCGACGGTGCGGCGGCCGGCGGCGGCCCGTTGC
>NZ_KV786775.1:2832-34982 GCF_001806955.1 Burkholderia sp. HMSC10F09 | reverse complement strand
CGGAGCCTGCGTGGATGCAGCCGCATACGCCGCTCGCGCGTCAGCGCCCGACTCCGGCGCCGGCCGCTACGGCTGCGCTGCCGGGCGCGGGCGAGCACGCGGCGCCGCCTTTACACGGCGTCGCACAGCCGCCTCAGGCGCAGCATGCGCCCGACGCCCGACAGGCTCCGGAGCAATCGAACGCGCGGCGCGAAGCCCCCCGCACGTCCGCGCAACCGCCGCTTCAAACGGCGCAGATCCCGCAACCGCGCCCCGACTTCCGCGAACCGGCCCGTCACGCTCAACCCCAGCCGCAGCCGGAACGCGCGGTGCCGGCCGCGCGACCGCAGCGCGAATTCGCGCAACCGGCGCCGCGCCACGACGCCGCCCCGCCGCGCGCGAACGAATTCCGGCCGCCCGCGGTGGCGCGCGAAATGCCGCGCCCGCAGCCGCCGGCACCGCGCATGGAATCGCATCCGTCGATGCCTGCACCGCATGTCGAACAGCGCGCGCCGATGCCCGCACCGCATATCGAGCCGCGTCCGCAGCCGGCGCCGCACGCGGAGGCGCCGCATCCCGCCAACCCACCGCACGGCGACGAACGGCGCCGACACTGAGCGGCGCGCCCGCCCAAACGACGAAGGCCCGACCGGCATACACCGGTCGGGCCTTCGTCGTTGCCGAGCGGAACGGCCGAGCCGGCCGCCGGGCCGTCAGACCGCCATCGGCGCGGTCAGCGGCTCATGGTGTCGGTAACCGACCAGCGAGAAATCCGACGGCTCGACGCGTTCGAGCCATTCCGGCTCGTAGACGCCGGTTTTCGCGTATTCCGGCACGCGATCGGCGATCACGAGCCGCGGGCTTTCGTACGGCTCGCGCTTGAGCTGCTGCTGCAGCATGTCGAGCTGGTTCTCGTAGATATGCGCATCGCCGATGAAGTACGTGAACCAGCGCGGCGTATAGCCCGTCAACCGGCCGACGAGCGACAGCAGCGCTGCGCCTTCGGTCAGGTTGAACGGCGTGCCGAGCCCAACGTCGTTGCTGCGGATATACAGGCACAGCGAGATTTCGCGCTTCGCGACGTTGGGCAGGAACTGGTACAGCAGATGGCAGGCGGGCAGCGCGATCTGGTCGAGGACGGCCGGATTCCACGCATGAAACAGAATGCGTCGATCGGCGGGATTCTCCATGATCGTGTCGAGACACTGACGCAGCTGATCGATCGCCTTGTACAGCAGCACCTTCTGCGCGCCATCCTCGTCGAAGCGCGTGACGATCCGGAAACCTCGGCGCTGCGCGTCGGCGAGCTGCGCGTCCGCGTGCGCGTCGAGCACCTTGTAGCCCGGCCACTGGCGCCACTGCACGCCGTACACGTCGCCCAGATCGTCGACGCCCTGCCGGTACGGATTCGCGAGCCATTGCGCGTTCTCGTTCGCGTTGGCGTCCCAGACCTTGCAGCCGAGCGCGCGGAAATCGGCCGCGCTGCGCGATGCGCGCAGAAAGCCGATCAGTTCGCCGATCGCGGACTTGAACGCAAGTTTCTTCGTCGTGACGGCCGGGAAGCCCTGCTGCAGGTCGAACCGCAACATCGCGCCCGGCATGCTGATGGTGCGGATGCCCGTGCGGTTCTCCTGCCAGGTGCCGGTGTCGAGGATGGTGCGAACGAGGTCGAGATACTGTTTCATGCGGGTTCCTTCGGCCGCGAGGGCGGCCGTACCCGCAGATTTTAGCAAGCGTGGCGAGGAAGCTCCGGCGGCGGCGGCGAAAACGGCGCGAGCGTGTCGCCGCGGTCGCGCATCCCGTGTGCACACATCAGCCGATACAGCGTCACGCGCGACACGCCCAGTTCGCGCGCGGCGTCCGCGAAACGGCCGCGATGCCGCAGCAGCGCCTGCTCGATCGCCTGCCGCTCGGCCGCTTCGCGCGCCTCGACGAGCGACACCGGCGCGAGCGCCGCATAGTCGTTCAGCTCGAGATCGGCCGCGGTGATCGTCCGACCTTCCGACATCACGATCGCGCGCCGCACGCGATTGATCAGCTCGCGCACGTTGCCGGGCCACGCATAGCCGTACAGCGCGGCGACCGCATCGGGCGAGAACCCGCGCAGACGGCGATGCGCGTCGCCCTTGAAACGCTCGAGCATGTGGCGCGCAAGCACCTCGATATCGCGGCCCCGCGCCCGCAGCGGCGGTTCCTCGATCTTCAGCACGCAGAGACGATGAAACAGATCCTCGCGGAACCGGCCTTCGCGCAGCGCTGCCTCCATGTCGACGTGCGTCGCGCAGATTACGCGCACGTCGACCGGCACCGACGCATGCGCGCCGAGTCGTTCGATCTTCCCTTCCTGCAGGAAGCGCAGCAGGCTCGCCTGGCTCTCGAGCGGCAGATCGCCGATCTCGTCGAGAAACAGCGTGCCGCCGTTCGCGGCTTCGACACGCCCGATCTTGCGCTGATTCGCGCCCGTGAATGCGCCGCGCTCGTAGCCGAACAGCTCGGCCTGCAGCAGCGTCGCCGGAATCGCGCCGCAATTGATCGCGACGAACGGCGCGTGCGCACGCGCCGAGCGTTCGTGAATCGCGACGGCCGTGAGCTCCTTGCCGGTACCCGATTCGCCGGAAATGAAAACGGGCGCGTCGGTCATCGCGACGCGCCGGATCGTCTTGAACAACGCGAGCATCGCGTCGCACGTGCCGACCATCTCGCCTTCGCCGCGCCCGCCGGACGCGACCGGATCGCTCAGCGCAATCATGCCGTGCGCATGCCCGACCGTTTCCACGATGCGCGCTGTCTCGTACGGCATCGTCACATAGTCGAAACAGTAATCGCGGATCACATGCCGCAGCATCGGGTCCTGCAACTGGCCGCGACACGTTGCCGCGATCCAGCCGACGTGCTGGATGCTCAGGCACGACTCCAGCTCGCGCAGCTCCGCGGGCTTGAAGCCCGGCGAGAAATCGAGGAATCCCGCGGTGGCGACGCCCTGCTGCACGACGCGCCGTACGTCGCGTACGGTCTCCGCGAGATCGACGCGCCAGCCGCAGTCGTCGAAATGGCCGCGCAATGCGTCGTCCGGCTCGCGCGAATAATAGATCACATGCCGCTGCTCGGCTCCCATATGCTCACCCCGTTCGTCCACCGTGTAACGATTGCCGCGCACGCACGTCACGTGCGAAAAATTCGAATCGGGCCCGGCCCGATGCGCGGCAACAGCAGGCCTCGCATAATGGCGCTTGTCTGGCGTCCAGATTGTTGTTGTCGGATGGTCTCCGTGACAGCCGTCGAACGGCATGAAGCCGTGTCGGCGCATGTGTCGATCCGGCCGACTGCTCAGGATTTCGATCGATCAATCATCTGCACATAGCGCGGGCGCAGCGAAGCGTTCGACATCGACACACGCGCCGATTGTCGTCCCGGATGCGCAGCGATTGAATCCGCAGTATTCCGGAGCCCTGTCGTTTCACGACTGAAACATTTTTTGCGCTTCTTCCCGCGTCGTTCGCGACACGCGTACGCGCATGCCCGTCGCGACAACGCTCTCGCCGCGATGGCATGCATTTCGCTGAATAGCGAATAACAGGGAGAGCGGCCATGCAAAAACGCCTTTTACATTCTTTCATTCCGCTCGCGATTGCCGCCGCGTATGCGTTCGCACCCGCGCACGCAGACGAAAGCGCGCGCGCCGCACGCGACACCTGGCTACGCGACGCGGCGCCCGGCATGCGGACGCACGAAGGCGCGGGGATCATCGCGGTGTCGGCGCCGCGGCCGGTGCCGGCCGGCAAGATGTCGGTGACGCTTTGGGATGAAATCGGGCCGCCCGCGCCGTTGCCGACGCCGCTGCCCGCGCCGCAGCCGTCCGATGTCCAGCACGCGATGCACGAAGGCGCGGAAACCAACGTGCATCAATGAAACGTCCGCGCCGATCGCACGTCAGTCGATCAGGATCGCGTATCGATCGTCCGTACGGTATCGGCAACACGATCGATCGACATCGCCACCTCGTGCGATGCAACGGTTTCGAGCCCGTCCCCCGGCGGGCATTTTTTTGTCTGCACGCAGGCGCAGCGTGCCGCGAGGAGGCGCGCCCGTTCCGGTAGAATCGGCGCCATTCCGGTTCTTCCTCTCTCCGACCTTCATGACGACGTTGACCTTGATCGTCGCGCGCGCCCGCAACGGCATCATCGGCCGCGACAACCAGCTGCCCTGGAAACTTCCTGAAGACCTCGCGTTCTTCAAGCGCACGACGATGGGCGCGCCGATCGTGATGGGGCGCAAGACGCACGAGTCGATCGGCCGTCCGCTGCCGGGCCGCCGCAACATCGTCGTCACGCGCGACGCGTCGCGCCGCTTCGACGGCTGCGACACCGTCACGTCGCTTGCCGATGCGCTCGCGCTCGCCGCACGCGACGGTGCCGCGGAAGCATTCCTGATCGGCGGCGCGCAACTGTATGCGGAAGGCCTCGCCCAGGCGGATAAGCTGATCGTCACCGAGATCGATGCCGACTTCGAAGGCGACGCATCGTTTCCGGCGCCCGATCCCGCACAGTGGCAGGAAGTGTCGCGCGATGCGCATCAGGCTGCCGCGCCGAACACGTTCGGTTACGCATTCGTCGTCTACGCACGCAAGCGCGGCTGATACGTACCGCCCCATGAAAAAAAACCGACCGGCTCGCGCCGATCGGTTTTTTTTCGTCCAAGCGCGCCGCCGACGCGGCGCAGTGCCGTGCTTACTGGCCGGCGATCGTCATCTGCTCGATCAGCACCGAGCCGGTTTCCTTCGTGCCGCGCACGATCGAATCCGCGCCGATCGCGACGATGTGCCGGAACATTTCCTGCAGCGTGCTTGCGACGGTAATCTCCTCGACCGGATACTGGATCACGCCGTTCTCGACCCAGAAGCCCGCCGCGCCGCGCGAATAATCGCCGGTCACGTAGTTCACGCCCTGCCCCATCAGTTCGGTCAGCAGCAGGCCCGTGCCGAGCTTCTTCAGCATTGCGTCGAAATCGTCGCCCGGCTGCGTGTTCGAGCTGCGCAGCGCGAGGTTGTGCGAGCCGCCGGCGTTGCCGGTGGTCTGCGTGCCGAGCTTGCGCGCCGAATACGTCGACAGGAAATAGCCTTCGACGACGCCGTCCTTCACGACGCTGCGCGAGCGCGTGCGCACGCCCTCTTCGTCGAACGGCGCGCTACCCATCGCGCGCGGCACGTGCGGATCCTCGACGATCTGCACGTGCGGCGCGAACACCGGCTTGCCGAGGCTGTCGACGAGGAACGACGTCTTCCGGTACAGCGCGCCGCCGCTCACTGCCTGTACGAACGCGCCGAGCAGACCGGCCGCGAGCGGTGCTTCGAACAGCACGGGCACCTTGCGCGTGTCGAGGCGACGCGCACCCATGCGTGCGAGCGCGCGCTCCGCGGCATAGCGGCCCACCGCTTCCGGCGCGGCGAGATCGGCCGCGCTGCGCTTCGACGTGTACCAGTCGTCGCGCTGCATGTGACGGCCGCTGCCCGCGATCGGCGCACACGCGATGTAGTGACGCGAGTACGGATAGCCGCCGAGGAAGCCGCGCGACGTGGCGAGCACGAACTGCGAATGCTGCGCGGACACGCTCGCGCCTTCCGAATTGCGGATCTGCGGGCTGACCGCGAACGCGGCGTCTTCCGCGCGGCGCGCGATGTCGACGGCTTCGTCGGCCGACAGCGCCCACGGGTGATAGAGATCGAGATCGCGCGGATCGGTCTCGAGCAGTTCGGCTTCGGCGAGGCCGGCCGCGTCGTCCTCGGCCGTGAAGCGCGCGATGTTGTAGGCCGCTGCGACCGTATCCTTGATGGCGGCCGGCGAGAAATCGGACGTGCTCGCGTTGCCGCGCTTCTTGCCGATGAACACCGTCACGCCGACCATCTTGTCGCGATTGTGCTCGATCGTCTCGACCTCGCCGCGGCGCACCGAGACGGACAGGCCGTCGCCTTCGGAGATTTCGGTCGCCGCGTCCGTCGCGCCGAGCGCCTTCGCATGGCGAAGAATGTCCGAGGCGATTTCTTTGAGCTGATCCTGCGTGTGCGGGAAATAGCGCGCTTGTACGTCGAGATTGGCTGCCATCGTCGTGATATCCGGTGGCGGGCAGGCCGCCCGCATGGTCAAAATGTTGCGTATCCCGCGATCATAGCAAGGTCCGGGGCCGGATACCGACAAGCTGGGCGCATGCGCGCCGCGATACAATGCCGCCCATGAACCGCAAAACCCGAATCCAGCCGATCGAGCATGCCGACGACGACGTCGACAACGGCTACGATCGCCCCAGCAAATCCCAGTTGAAGCGCGAAATGCACGCGCTGCAGGAACTTGGCCAGGCGCTCGTCGACCTGCCGAAAGACGCGCTCAAGCGCATGCCGATGCCGGAAGACCTCGCGGACGCCGTCCGCGAGGCGCGCCGCATCACCGACCACGAAGGCAAGCGCCGCCAGCTGCAATACGTCGGCCGCGTGATGCGCTCGCTGACCGACGACGAAACGGCTGCGCTGCGCACCGCACTTGACGCGCAGCGCGGCGTGAACAAGGCCGCGACCGCGCGGCTGCACTGGATCGAGCGCACGCGCGAGCGGCTGCTCGCCGACGACGCGGCGCTGACCGAATTCATTCGCCAGTATCCGGACGCCGACGTGCAGGAAGGCCGCACGCTGATCCGCAACGCGCGCAAGGAAGCGCAGCTCGGCAAGCCGCCGCGCTACTTCCGCGAGCTGTTCCAGTGGATCAAGACCGCGAGCGGCACGCCCGACACCGACGATACGGCGTCCGACGAAGCCGGAGACGACGATGACGACGCAGCGTAATCATCCCGACGAGCTCGTGGTCGGCCTCGTGTCGATCAGCGACCGCGCCAGCACCGGCGTCTACGAAGACCAGGGCATTCCGGCGCTGCAGGCATGGCTCGGCACCGCGCTGACCTCGCCGTGGCGCGCGCACACGCGCCTGATCCAGGACGATGCGGCGACGATCTCCGCGACGCTCGTCGAGCTCGTCGACGTCGCGCGCTGCGATCTCGTGTTGACGACCGGCGGCACGGGCCCCGCGCGTCGCGACGTGACGCCCGAGGCGACGCTGGCGGTGGCCACGAAGGAAATGCCGGGATTCGGCGAACAGATGCGGCAGATCAGCCTGAATTTCGTGCCGACCGCCATCCTGTCGCGGCAGGTCGCGGTGATCCGCGAGACGGCCGACCACGCGGCGCTGATCATCAACCTGCCCGGGCAGCCGAAGTCGATCCGCGAAACGCTCGAAGGGCTGCGCGATGCCGACGGCAAGTCGACCGTGCCCGGCATCTTTGCCGCGGTGCCCTACTGCATCGACCTGATCGGCGGGCCGTACATCGAAACCGACGCCGCGGTGGTCGCGGCGTTTCGGCCGAAAAGCGCGCAGCGCGCGCCGCGCTGAGCGCGTGCCGGGCCGCTCAGGCGGCCGGCGCCGACTCGCCCGCCGATGCGGCTGCGGAGGCTGCGGAAGCCGCCGGAATCAGGAAGTGCTGGCGATAGTACTTGAGCTCGTCGATCGATTCGTGGATGTCGGCCAGCGCCGTATGCATCGCACGCTTCTGGAACCCCTTGTAGATCGCCGGCTGCCAGCGGCGGCAGAGCTCCTTGAGTGTGCTGACGTCGAGGTTCCGGTAGTGGAAGAAGCGCTCGAGCTCCGGCATCCAGCGCGCCATGAAGCGGCGGTCCTGGCAGATCGAGTTGCCGCACATCGGCGACTTGCCGGGCGGCACGTATTGCGCGAGGAAGGCCTGCAGCTGCGCGGCGGCCTCCGCTTCGGTCACGGTCGATGCGCGCACGCGGTCGATCAGACCCGAGCGGCCGTGCGTCGACTTGTTCCAGTCGTCCATCTTCGCGAGCGTTTCGTCGCTCTGGTGGATCGCGAACACGGGACCTTCGACGGCGATCTCGAGCGTGGAGTTGGTCACGACGACCGCGATCTCGATGATGCGGTCGTTATCCGGGTCGAGGCCCGTCATCTCCATGTCGAGCCAGACGAGATTCAACTCGTTGCGCACGAGTGCGGGCTGGCTGGCGGAAGCGGCGGTATCGGTCATGAGTCATCCTGGAAAATGGCGGACGGCGCGCGGCGCCGTCCGGACGGCCGGCCTCGCCTCTGCGGGCGCCGTCCGCAAGAACATATAATTCTCGCATAGAACCCTTTGGCGCCTTCGATGTCACCCTTTTCGTTCACCCTGCTGTTCGCGTGCGCCGTGCTCGCGATGGTCGTCACCAAACTGTGGCTCGCGTCGCGGCAAATCCGCTTCGTCGCCGCGCATCGCGATCGCGTGCCCGCGCAGTTCGCCGCCAAGGTGCCGCTCGGCGCGCACCAGCGCGCGGCCGACTATACGGTCGAGCGCACGCGCCTGACGATGCTCGAGATCGTCGTCAGCGCGGGCGTGCTGGTCGCGCTCACGCTGCTCGGCGGCGTCGGCGCGCTCGACACGCTGCTGCACGGCTGGTTCGGGCGCGGCTACGGCCAGCAGGTCGCGCTCGTCGCCGTCGTGCTCGCGATCACCGGCGCGATCGACGTGCCGTTCGAGTATTACCGCCAGTTCGGGATCGAGCAGCGCTTCGGCTTCAACCGGATGACGAAGCGGCTGTTCTTCACCGACATGCTGAAGAACACGCTGCTCGGCGCCGTACTCGGGCTGCCGCTGCTGTTCGTCGTGCTCTGGCTGATGAACCAGGCCGGCAGCCTGTGGTGGCTGTGGGCGTGGCTCGTCTGGGTCGCGTTCCAGATGCTCGTGCTGCTGATCTATCCGACCTTCATCGCGCCGCTCTTCAACAAGTTCGAGCCGCTGACCGACGAAGCGCTGCGTGCGCGGATCGAATCGCTGATGAAGCGCTGCGGTTTCGCCGCGAAAGGCCTGTTCGTGATGGACGGCAGCCGCCGCTCCGCGCACGGCAACGCCTACTTCACGGGCTTCGGCGCATCGAAGCGGATCGTGTTCTTCGATACGCTGTTGGCGCGGCTGTCCGGCCAGGAAATCGAGGCGGTGCTCGCGCACGAACTCGGCCATTTCAAGCGGCGCCATGTGATGAAGCGCATGCTCGTGTCGTTCGTGCTGAGCCTTGCGCTGCTCGCGCTGCTCGGCTGGCTCGCGCAGCGCACGTGGTTTTACACAGGGCTCGGCGTGATCCCGTCGCTCGATTCGAGCAATGCAGGCGTCGCGCTCGTGCTGTTCTTCCTCGCGATTCCCGTGTTCCTGTTCTTCGCGACGCCGTTCGGCAGCCTCACGTCGCGCAAGCACGAGTTCGAAGCCGACGCGTTCGCGGCCAGCCAGACCGACGCGCAGGACCTCGTCAGCGCGCTCGTGAAGCTGTACGAGGACAACGCGTCGACGCTGACGCCCGACCCCGTCTACACGGCCTTCTACTACTCGCATCCGCCCGCGTCGCAGCGGATCGACCGTCTGCTGCAGCAAGCATGAGCCGGCCGACCTCCCGCAAGCCGGCCGCGCGCGCATCGGGCGCCGAACGTGTCGAAGGCCGCGTGATCGCGGCGCACGGCCGCCACTACATCGTCGCGCCCGACGACGGCGGCCCGATGCTCCAGTGCTTTCCGCGCGGCAAGAAGAGCGACGTCGCGGTCGGCGATCGCGTCGTCTACGAACGCACGTCGGCCGATCAGGGCGTGATCGTCGAGATCGGCGAGCGGCGCAACCTGCTGTATCGGTCCGATCAGTTCAAGTCGAAGCTGTTCGCCGCGAACCTCGACCAGTTGCTGATCGTGCTCGCGACCGAACCGTACTTCAGCGAGGATCTGCTCGGGCGCGCGCTGATCGCGGCCGAGGCCAACGAGCTCAAGCCGATCGTCGTGCTGAACAAGATCGACGTCGAGGCCGCGCTGCCCGTCGCGCGCGAGCGGCTCGCACCGTACCGCGCGCTCGGCTATGAGGTGCTCGAGCTGTCGGTGAAAGGCGCGCCGGACGACGCGCGCGCACAACTGATGCCGCATCTGGCCGGCCGTTCGACGATCCTGCTCGGTCAGTCGGGGATGGGCAAATCGACGCTCGTCAATCTGCTCGTGCCGGAAGCCGAAGCCGCGACGCGCGAAATCTCCGCTGCGCTGAACAGCGGTCGCCACACGACGACGTTCACGCGCCTCTATCCGCTGCCGGGCGGCGGCGCGCTGATCGATTCGCCCGGTTTCCAGGAGTTCGGCCTCTACCATCTGACCGAAGGCCGACTCGAACGCGCGTTTCCGGAATTCCGTCCGCTGCTCGCACACTGCCGTTTCTATAATTGCCATCATCTGCACGAGCCGGGCTGCGCGATCCTCGAAGCCGTCGCCGACGGTCGCATCGCGCCATCACGGCATGCGCTGTACGCGCAGCTCGTTCACGAGGCGAGCCAGGTCGTGCGTTGACGGCATCACGCCGACCGCATGCGGCCGGCGCGCTACCCTTTCTCGCCATCCGAGGAGCCGCGATGCGTTTCAAGGCGCCCGATCTCGCCACCGCACAGCACTGGGCGAACGTCCTCGAGGCGGCCGGGATCGGCTGCGAGCTGCACAACCGCTATGCGACCGGCGCACTCGGCGGCATTCCGGTCGACGCGTGCGCGCCCGAGCTATGGCTCGACGACGAACGCGACGACGCGCTCGCGCGCCGGCTGCTCGACGCCGCGTCGCGCGGCCCGGCGGCCGGCGCGGCGCCATGGCGATGCAGGCAGTGCGGCGAGGCGCTCGAAGCGCAGTTCACCGCGTGCTGGCATTGCGGCACCGTGCGCGATCCGCGCGACGACTGATCGGCATCACGGCAAAAGCACAAAGGCCGGCATCCAGCCGGCCTTTCGCACATGCACGACGCGACGAACGCGTCACGATACCCATACCGCGAGCGTCAGCATCAGCAGCAGAATCATCCACAGGATCACCGCGCGCCATACGAGGCCGACGGCCGATTGCAGCGTGCGCGGCGTGCAATCGTCGCCGACCGACAGCGGACCGCTGTCGCCGACCGCCAGCGCATCGAGGCTCGACGGCTCGGCGAGCGGCCCCGCGAGCCGCGCGCCGAGCGCGCCGCTGCCCGCCGCGAGCAGCACGCCGTCGTTCGGATCGGGCCACTGGCGCGTATGGTTGCGCCAGGCGTAGATCGCATCCTCGAAGTTGCCGACGATCGCGAAACCGAGTGCGGTGAGCCGCGACGGAATCCAGTCGATCACGAAGAACGCGCGCTGCGCGAACGTCGAAAATGCGACCGTGCGGTCCTCGCCGGGCGTCGCCCAGCTGCGCGCGAGATATTCGGAGATCCGGTACAGCACCGCGCCGGCCGGGCCGATCGGCAGCACGTACCAGAAGAACACGCCGAACACGTGACGATGCGACGCGACGACCGCATGGATCAGCGTATGACGGACGATTTCGCCGACCGGCATGTCGACGGTATCGATGCCCGTCCACTCGTGCAGGATTTCGCGCGCGCGCGGCACGTCGTCGTTGTTGAGCGCGAGGTGGATGTCGGTGAAGTAGTGGCTGAACTGTCGGAAGCCGAGCGTGAAATACACGACGGCGACGTTCCACAGGAACGCGAGCACGAAGCTCACCTTGTACAGCAGGAAGTAGATCAGTGCGACGACCAGCACCCACGGCAGCACGACCGCGAGCCACGCGAGGATGCCGTGCTTCTGCTTGCCGGCGTCGAGCCCATGCGCAACGGTTTCCGCGTGAAACTGGAACAGCGCGAACACCGGATTGCTCGGCGACAACGCGCGGACCTGTTCGATGATGAGGGCGAGAAGAACCGAGAAGAAAGTCATGCGTGGCGCCGTCTTCGGAGTTATGTCATTTTTGGCGTAACGATAGCACAGCGTAAGCCACGGATGGCTTCTGGCGCCGCCGCAGCGCGCGCGGCCGCACGCGCGACGCGGCGCGCCGTGTCAGCCGGCGGCCAAGAAGCGATACAGATTGCGCAACATGCCCGCAGTTGCGCCCCAGATGAAGTAATGGCCGCCCGCCTCGCCGTTCGGATAAGGCATCGCAAAAAAACGACGTTCTCCGCCGTCCCAGCGGAACACGCGCACTTGGTGATTGGCGGGATTCATCAGAAACGCGAGCGGCACCTCGAAGATCTCGGCGACTTCGAACGTGTCGGCCTGCACGGTGAACGGCGGATGCACGAGGCCGACCACCGGCGTGACGCAGAAGCCGGTGCCCGTCAGGTAGTCGGGCAGCGCGCCGAGGATCTCGACGCGCTCATGCGCGAGCCCGATCTCCTCCTTCGCCTCGCGCAGCGCGGTGGCCGTCGCATCGCGATCGTACGGCTCGCGGCGACCGCCGGGGAAGCTGATTTGGCCGGCGTGGTCGTTCAGGTGATCGGCGCGCTGCGTCAGCAGCACGGTCAGGCCCGTGTCGCGCGCGACGAGCGGCACGAGCACCGCGGCGCTGCGCGGATCGACGCCTTCCTGCAGCCGCGCCTCGACGGGCTCGACGCTCCATTCGAGCGTACGGGCAAAGCGCTCGCGCAGGCCGGCCGGCGTCAGCAGCGGCGGCTGAATCGGCGGCAGGCCAGCGCCGGTACCTTCGACGGGCAATACTTCGGGATCGATGATCGGACGGCGATTCAATGGCGCTCTCGAGTTCGTGTCGTATCGAGCATATTGTCGCGCCAGAATGAAAAAAGCACCCGGGTGGGTGCTTTTTCCTTACAGCTCTTACTCTTGGGATGCTGCTGCAGCGCGATCCTTCGACACCAGCTTTTCCTTGATTCGAGCCGACTTGCCCGAACGCTCGCGCAGGTAGTACAGCTTCGCACGACGCACGTCGCCGCGGCGCTTCACGACGATGCTCGCCAGCAGCGGCGAGTACGTCTGGAACGTACGCTCGACGCCTTCGCCCGACGAAATCTTGCGGACGATGAACGACGAGTTCAGACCACGGTTGCGCTTCGCGATCACGACGCCTTCGTAAGCCTGAACGCGCTTGCGGTTACCTTCAACCACGTTCACGTTCACGATCACCGTGTCGCCCGGGGCGAATTCGGGGATCGTCTTGCCTGCGAGCGCGCGCTCGATTTCTTCCTGCTCAAGTTTTGCGATCAGATTCATCACTGACTCCTAAAGCCATCGTGTCGGCGTTTGCGCCCGCCTGCTTCCAGGCCTGGCCCCGATAGAGGATGGATTCACATCAGGCACCGCACACGCATGTACGGCACCGCCATTTCCCGCCCGCGATGCCGCCTCAGGAGGCGTCCTTCGCTTCGCGTGCGAGGTTCGCAAGCCATGCCTCGTCGGCACGGCTCAGCAACTTCTCGCGGCGCGCCCGGACGATCAGGTCCGGCCGCTTCCGCCATGTGTTTCTCAATGCTTCCTGGCGCCGCCACCGCTCGATTTCGGCATGATGCCCGCCGAGCAGCACGTCCGGCACGCGCATGCCCTCGTACTCCTCGGGACGCGTGTAGTGCGGACAATCGAGCAGGCCGTCGACGAAGCTGTCCTGCACGGCCGACTGCGCATCGTTGAGCACGCCCGGCAGCAGTCGCACGACTGCGTCCATCATCGCCATCGCCGGCAGTTCGCCGCCCGACAGCACGAAATCGCCGAGACTGATTTCCTCGTCGACGCAGCGGTCGAGCAGCCGTTGATCGATCGCCTCGTAACGGCCACACAGCACGACGACGCCGGGCTCCTGCGCCATTCGCGTCACACGTTCGTGCGTGAGCGGCGCGCCCTGCGGCGACATCATCACGACACGCGTGCTCGCGATGCCCTGCTCCGCCTGCGCAGCCTTCGCGGCGCCGATCGCGGCCTCGAGCGGCCTGGCCAGCATCACCATGCCCGGACCGCCGCCGTACGGACGATCGTCGACCGTGCGGTAGTTGTCCGTCGTGAAATCACGCGGGTTCCAGGTACGCAGCCCGAAGCGCCCCTGCTTCACGGCCCGGCTGGTGATACCCCAGTCGGTCAGCGCGCGGAACATTTCGGGAAAGAGCGTGACGACATCGAACTGCACCGCGCGCTCCGTGACCTGGTTCATTTCAGTAATCGGCTTCCCAGTCGACGACGATGCGACGCGCCGCCTGGTCTACCGTTTTGACATACACGCCGACGAACGGGATCAGCCGCTCGGCAGCCGCCGGGCGGCCATCCTTGCCGACCGACGGATACTCGACACGCATGATCGAATGCGCGCCGTTGTCGATCATCCCGACCACCTTGCCGAGCGTCGCCGACTGCTCGTTGACGACGTCGAGGCCGATCAGGTCGACCCAATAGAATTCGTCCGCGGCCAATGCCGGGAAATCTTCCCGGCGCACGAACACACGAAAGCCGCGCAGAGCCAGCGCGGCATCGCGGTCGCCTACGCCCGCAGGTTGCGCGACGACCGTGTCGCCGTGCGTCTTGGACTGCACGATACGCGCGGAAAACCGCTGCGTACCCTTTTCCAGCCACCAGCGACGCGCGCTGAGCAGCGCATCGCCACCGCGGCCGGCGTCGGCATGAGTCGCTACCTTGACCCAGCCCTTCAGGCCGTACGCGTCGACTACCGCGCCGACCTCGACCGCATCGTCGGGAAGCGCCTGCACCGCGTCGAGGCCGCCCTGTTCGGCAGCCGCGCCTGCGGGCGCACCGCGCTCGACCGGCTTGCGGACGAATGCGCCGAACGACGCCCGCCCGCGCCTTGCATTACCGGAATCGTGATCCGACATCAATACACCTCACAGCCGGCACGACCGGCACACCGCGCCATGTCAGGCAGCCGGCTGCGCCTTTTGCGCTTCCTTCACGAGACGCTGGACGGTCGGCGACAGTTGCGCGCCCACGCCTTGCCAGTACGTCAGACGATCCTGAGCGATACGCAGCGCTTCGCCCTTCGTCGCGACCGGGTTGTAGAAGCCGACGCGCTCGATGAAGCGGCCGTCACGACGGTTGCGCGAATCGGTAGCAACGATGTTGTAGAACGGGCGCTTCTTCGAGCCGCCGCGAGCCAGACGGATGATAACCATATGAAATCCTTCGGGAAAACCGGGTTCGAAACTACTGAAACACGCGATTATAGCCGGAAACCGGAGGTACAACAAACACTTACGCGCAAAAAATCCGCGGACGGCCTGCGGGCGCGGCATACAATCGTCGTGTCAGCGACCGCCCCCGCGCCGCCATGCCGCTCTTTCGCGCCCTTCCGACGTGCCGCACGCCGCGCCGCCTCCCCGCGTTGCTCGCCGCCCTTGCCTGCTTGGTCGCAGCCGCCAGCGCCGCGGCGCGGCTGCCTGTCGATGAACTCGTCGTGCCGCCCGGCTTCCATGTCGAGGTGCTTACCGACGCGGTGCCGAGCGCGCGCGAAATGGCGTGGTCGCCGCGCGGTGTGTTGTACGTCGGCACCCGCGAAGGCCGCGTGCATGCGTTCACGATGCAAGGCGGCCGGATTGGCGCACACTACGTGATCGCGTCCGGGCTCGACATGCCGGTCGGCGTCGCGTACCGCGACGGCACACTCTATATCTCCGCCGTGTCGCGCATTCTACGCATCGACGGCATCGACGACCGGCTCGCGAAGCCGCCCGCGCCGGCCGTGGTCACCGACACGCTGCCCACCCAGCATCATCACGGCTGGAAATTCATTGCGTTCGGTCCCGACGGCAAGCTCTACGTGCCGACCGGCGCGCCGTGCAACGTCTGCCTCGCGGACCGCAACCGCTACGCGATCATCGAGCGGATGAACGCCGACGGCAGCGGCCGCGACGTGTTCGCGCGCGGCATACGCAATACGGTCGGCTTCGCATGGCATCCGGATACGGGCGAGCTCTGGTTTACCGACAACGGGCGGGACCTGATGGGCGACGACGTGCCGGACGACAAGCTGAACCGCGCGCCACGCGCCGGGCTCGACTTCGGCTTCCCCTACTGCCATGGCGGCGATACGCCCGACCCCGAATTCGGCAGCACCGACGTATGCCGCCGCTACGTGCCGCCCGTGCTGAAGCTCGGCGCGCACGTGGCCGCGCTCGGGATGCGCTTCTATACGGGTTCGATGTTTCCGGCGTCGTACCGCAACAACGTCTTCATCGCCGAGCACGGGTCGTGGAACCGCAGCGCGAAGGTCGGCTACCGCATCATGCGCGCGATCGTCTCCGCGGACGGCAGCCACGCTCGGCAGACGCCGTTCGTCAAAGGCTGGCTGCGACCGGACGGCAGCGTTTGGGGCCGCCCCGCCGACGTGCTGCCGCTGCCCGACGGTTCGCTACTCGTCAGCGACGATTACGCAGGCGCGATCTACCGGATCACGTATGCGGCACCTTGACGCAGCGTGCGGATGACCGGCCCCGACCGGGCATCGTAGAATGCGTGCCGGGCCGTGCGCCCGCGCCGGCCTGCCGGCTGCCCATGCCAACGACAATACGCCGCCATCCATGTCCAGCAGCACCGCTTCGTCCCGCCGCTTCCGCTCCAAGACGCTCACCGCCGCCCTCGCCTTCCTGTTCGGTTCGCTCGGCGCCCACCGCTTCTATCTGTACGGCTTTCGCGACGTCTTCGGCTGGGCGCACATACTCGCGACGCTCGTCGGCATCCCCGGCTTCCTGCTGCTCGCGGCGACGCAGCGCAGCGCGACGCTCGGCTGGTGGCTCGCGGTGCCGGGCGCGATCTCGCTGCTGGCCGCGTTCCTCGCCGCGCTCGTCTACGGACTGCGGCCGGACGAGAAATGGGACGCGCAATTCAACGCCGGAACCGGCAAACATAGCCGCTCGGGCTGGACCGTGATCTTCGTCGTGATCTTTTCGCTGCTGATCGGCGCATTCCTGCTGATGACCGCGCTCGCGCTGTCGTTCCAGACGTATTTCGAAGCGCAGGTCGAAGCGGCGAAGCAGATTTCGCAATGAGCGCCGGTGTGCGGGCGCCGACCGCGTCGCACACCGATCAGAACAGGCTCATCTGCACGTCGTCGCGCACCGGCTGGGCGGGCGCCCTGCGCGTAGCGCGCGGCGCGGCCGCCACGCTCGCCGGTGCCGCACGAAACTGCGAGAGATCGAGAATGCCGTGCCGGCGTTCGTTCAGCCCGAGCCGCTTCACCGCCTGCCGAAACCGCTGTCGCAGCAGGTCGGCCCAGATGCCCTCGCCCTTCATCCGCTTCGCGAAATCGGAGTCATAGTCCTTTCCGCCGCGCATGTCGCGCACACGATTCATCACGCGGTCCGCCCGATCGGGAAAATGTGCGGCCAGCCAGCTCTTGAACAGCGGTGCGACCTCCCAGGGCAGCCGCAGAATGATGTAGCTCGCGTGCGTCGCGCCGGCTTCCGCGCACGCTTCGAGCACACGTTCGAGATCGGGCTCGGTGACGAACGGAATCAGCGGTGCGATGCTCACGCCGACCGGCACGCCCGCGTCCCGCAGCGCGCGAATCGTGCGCAGCCGGCGCGCCGGCGTGGCCGCGCGCGGCTCGAGCGTGCGCGCCAGATCCGCATCGAGCGTCGTGATCGTGACCGCGGCCATCACCTGCCCACGTTCGGCCATCGGCGCGAGCAGATCGAGATCGCGCTCGATCAGCGACGATTTCGTGATCGCCGCGAACGGCAGCCCGCGATCGTGCATCACCTCGATCACGCTGCGCGTGATCCGCAAGTCGCGCTCGACCGGCTGGTAGGCATCGGTGTTCACGCCGAGCGCGATGGGCTCGGGCACATAGGACTTGCGCGAAATCTCGCGTTCGAGCAGTTCCGCCGCGTTGATCTTCGCGTAGATGCGGCTCTCGAAGTCCAGCCCCGGCGACAGCCCCAGATAGCTGTGCGTCGGCCGCGCGAAACAGTAAATGCAGCCATGTTCGCAGCCGCGATACGGATTGAGCGACACGCTGAACGGGATGTCGGGCGACTGATTGCGCGTCAGAATGCTCTTCGCGCGCTCCTCGAACACCTGCGTGCGCAACGGCGCGGGCAGATCGGCATCGTCCGACACGTGCGCCCAGCCATCGTCGACGGCCTCGCGCAACGCGCTCTCGTACCGCCCCTGCAGATTGTCGACGGCGCCGCGCCCCTTGCGGGGCACCGGCGGCGCTATCGGAAATTCATTGTCGGACCGATCGTCCATCTGCGCACCCATTCGCCTTCACCCGATACTGGATATTTATACAGTATCGGGTGAAGGCTGCCAAGTGCGCCATAAGGGGTCGGACGGCACCCACGCGCTCTCAGTCGCCAACCGAAATCGTCAGCGTTTCCTTGATCTCTTCCATCACGACGTAGCTCTTCGACTGCACGGCGCCCGGCAGCTGCAGCAGGATGTCGCCGAGCAGTTTCCGGTAGTCGGCCATCTCCCCGATGCGCGCCTTGATCAGATAGTCGAAGTCGCCCGACACGAGGTGGCATTCGAGCACCTCGTCGATCTTCATGACTTCGCGTCGGAACTGCTCGAACATGTTGCCGCCCTTGTGGCCGAGCGTGATCTCGACGAACACCAGCAGCGCCGCGCCGAGCTGCGCGGGATCGACGCGCGCGTGATAGCCCGTGATCACGCCGTCGCGCTCCATGCGGCGCACGCGCTCGATGCACGGCGTGACGGTCAGCCCGACCTGCTCGGCGAGGTCCTTCATCGCCATCCGGCCGTCCTCCTGCAGCAGTTTCAGGATGCGGCGGTCGAGCTTGTCGAGCGTGCGTACTGGCTGGCGTTGCGTTCTCATTGGTTTATGCTGAAAACCTGAAAAATACGATAACAAAACCTACAGATTCGACAATACCATAGCGCAAAAAACTAGATCAGTCAGAGGTTACACGGAGACGCAGGTGCGCCCGGCCTCGAGCTGATTTCTTCGATGTGGAGCAGCTATGCGAGTCGTCATTCTGGGCAGCGGTGTGGTGGGCGTGGCAAGCGCGTATTACCTCGCGCGCGCCGGTCATGAGGTCACGGTGATCGACCGGGAAGCCGGCCCGGCGCTCGAGACGAGCTTCGCGAATGCCGGCCAGATCTCGCCCGGCTATGCGGCGCCGTGGGCCGCGCCCGGCGTGCCGCTGAAGGCCGTCAAGTGGATGTTCGAAAAGCATGCGCCGCTCGCGATCCGGCTCGACGGCACGCGCTTCCAGCTCCAGTGGATGTGGCAGATGCTGCGCAACTGCACGGCCGAGCGCTATGCGGTCAACAAGAGCCGTATGGTGCGCCTTGCCGAGTACAGCCGCGACTGCCTGCAGGCGCTGCGCGCCGACACCGGCATCCAGTACGAGGGCCGCACGGGCGGCACGCTGCAGCTGTTCCGCACGCAGCAGCAACTCGATGGCGCGGCGAAGGACATCGCGGTGCTGCGTGAAGCGAACGTGCCGTTCGAACTGCTCTCGCCGGCCGAGCTGAAGAACGCGGAACCGGCGCTCGCGGCCGTCTCGCACAAGCTCACCGGCGGCCTGCGTCTGCCGGGTGACGAAACGGGCGACTGCCAGCTGTTCACGACGCGCCTCGCGGCGCTGGCCGAATCGCTCGGCGTGAAATTCCGCTACAACACGCCGATCGACGGGCTCGCGATCGCGGGCGGCAAGATCGCGGGCGTGCAGTGCGGCAGCGAGACGGTGCGCGCCGACGCGTACGTGGTCGCGCTCGGCTCGTACTCGACGAATTTCGTCGCGAACCTGATGAAGATCCCGGTCTATCCGCTGAAGGGCTATTCGATCACTGCGCCGATCGTCGATGAAGCGGCCGCGCCGGTGTCGACGGTGCTCGACGAAACCTACAAGATCGCGATCACGCGTTTCGACCAGCGCATCCGCGTCGGCGGCATGGCGGAAATCGTCGGCTTCGACAAGACGCTGCGCCCGGCACGCCGCGAGACGCTCGAAATGTGCGTGAACGATCTGTTCCCCGGCGGCGGCGACACGTCGAAGGCCACGTTCTGGACGGGCCTGCGCCCGATGACGCCGGACGGCACGCCGATCGTCGGCCGCACGCCGGTGTCGAACCTGTTCCTGAACACGGGCCACGGCACGCTCGGCTGGACGATGTCGTGCGGCTCCGGTCAGCTGCTCGCCGATCTGATTTCCGGCAAGAAGCCGGCGATCCAGGCGGACGATCTGTCGGTACATCGCTACCTGAAGGAAGTCGCAGGCCAGACGCGCCCGGCTTACGCATAAGCGGCGACGGCCGCGCGAGCGGCCGGCCGTGCGACGAGAAAGCGCCCCTGCGGGCGCTTTTTTGTTGACGGGACGAGACGCACGGCGCGACGGACATTCGCGCCTCAGTCCCGCCGCTTTCCGCCGAAACGAAAAAGGGGCGCTCGTCGCGCCCCTCGTTTCGCTGCTTGACGCTGCTTATCGCCGCGTCGCGTCACGCCGCATCAGCCAAGCTCGCTGACGAGCTCCGGCACGAGCGTGAACAGATCGCCGACAAGACCGTAGTCGGCCACGCTGAAGATCGGTGCCTCGGGATCCTTGTTGATCGCGACGATCACCTTCGAATCCTTCATGCCGGCCAAATGCTGGATCGCGCCCGAGATGCCGACCGCGATGTACAGCTGCGGCGCGACGATCTTGCCGGTCTGGCCGACCTGATAATCGTTCGGCACGTAGCCGGCATCGACTGCCGCGCGCGATGCGCCCAGTGCGGCCGACAGCTTGTCCGCCAGCGGCTCCAGCACCTTCGTGTAGTTCTCGCCGCTGCCCAGGCCACGACCGCCCGACACGATGATGCTCGCGCTGGTCAGCTCCGGACGGTCCAGCTTCGTCACTTCACGGCTGACGAACTGCGACACGCCTGCATCGGCCGCCGCATCGATCTTCTCGACCGATGCGCTGCCGCCTTCGGCCGCGACCGGATCGAAACCCGTCGCCCGCACCGTGATCACCTTGATCGGGTCGCTCGACTGCACCGTCGCGATCGCGTTGCCGGCGTAGATCGGGCGCTCGAACGTGTCGGCCGAATCGACCGCCGTGATGTCCGATATCTGCGCGACATCGAGCTTCGCGGCGATACGCGGTGCGATGTTCTTGCCGTACGCGGTCGCCGGCGCGAGGATGTGCGAATAGTCCTTCGCGATGTTCAGCGCCGTTGCTTCGACGTTTTCCGCGAGGCCCGCTTCGAGCTGCGGCGCGTCGGCCAGCAGTACCTTCGACACGCCGGCGATCTTCGCTGCCGCATCGGCTGCGCCCTGCGCGTTGTGACCTGCGACCAGCACGTGAATGTCGCCGCCGATCTTTGCCGCCGCCGCCACCGTGTTCAGCGTCGCGGCCTTGATCGACGCGTTGTCGTGTTCTGCAATTACCAGAATCGTCATTTCTTTCCGCTCCCTTTACAGCACCTTGGCTTCGGTCTTCAGCTTCTCGACCAGCGTCTTCACGTCCGGCACCTTCACGCCGGCCGCGCGCTTCGGCGGCTCGACCACCTTCAGCGTCTTCAGACGCGGCGCGACATCCACGCCGAGGTCTTCCGGCTTCACCGTTTCCAGCGGCTTCTTCTTCGCCTTCATGATGTTCGGCAGCGTCACGTAGCGCGGCTCGTTCAGGCGCAGGTCGGTGGTAACCACCGCCGGCAGCGTCAGCGACAGCGTTTCCGCGCCGCCGTCGACTTCGCGTGCCACCGTCGCCTTGCCGTCGGCGATCGTCACCTTCGATGCGAACGTCGCTTGCGGGAGGCCTGCCAGCGCGGCGAGCATCTGGCCGGTCTGGTTCGAATCGTCGTCGATCGCCTGCTTGCCGAGGATCACGAGCTGCGGCTGCTCCTTGTCGACGAGCGCCTTCAGGATCTTCGCGACGGCCAGCGGCTCGACGCCGTCGTTCGACTCGACGAGGATCGCGCGATCCGCACCGATCGCGAGCGCCGTGCGCAGCGTTTCCTGCGCCTGCGCCACACCGACCGACACGGCGACCACTTCGGTCGCGACGCCCGCTTCCTTCAGGCGCACGGCTTCTTCAACGGCGATTTCGTCGAACGGGTTCATCGACATCTTCACGTTCGCGATGTCGACGCCCGTGTTGTCCGACTTCACGCGGACCTTCACGTTGTAATCGACCACTCTTTTCACTGGCACCAGGATTTTCATGCACACGCTCCAAAGTTACGAATACGACCAGAGGCCATTCTATAGCGAGGCCCCATGACTGCGCGGCCAACGGGCCAATCCATCGCGGCTGTCGAGGATAACGCTCCTCCGCGGCGCGCCGGCAATAGCGAACGGTCGTTCTATTTTAAAAGAGAAAAAACCCGGACGCAAAGCCCGGGTTTTCGATCAGCGACTCTAATCACCGTCGGGCACGCGAGACGCAATGCGTCACCAGGCGGCGATCACGGCGCCGCCGAACTTGCCGTCGATGAACTGCTTCACCTCCGGCGAATGATAGGCCGCGACCAGCTTCGCGACCCACGGCTTGTTCCGGTCCGGCTCGCGGATCGCGATGACGTTCGCGTACGGGCCGTTCGGACCCTCGATCGCGATCGCGTCCTGCTTCGGCTTCAGCCCCGCTTCCATCGCATAGTTCGTGTTGATCGCCGCCGCGTCGACGTCGCCGAGCGAACGCGGAATCTGCGCCGCGTCGAGTTCGACGATCTTCAGCTTGCGCGGATTGTCGACGATGTCGAGCGGCGTCGCCTTGAGCCCCGCATCCGCCCGCAGCTTCAGCACGCCCTGCTTCTGCAGCAACAGCAGCGCGCGGCCGCCGTTGGTCGGATCGTTCGGGATCGCGACGCGCGCGCCGGGCTTCAGTTCGGCCAGCGATTTCACGCGCTTCGAATAAATGCCCATCGGGAACGTGACGGTGTCCGCGACCTTGATCAGCTTGTAGCCGCGGTCCTTCACCTGCGCCTGCAGATACGGATCGTGCTGATAGCTGTTCGCGTCGAGATCGCCGGCCGCGAGCGCCGCGTTCGGCTGCACGTAGTCGGCGAATTCGACGATGCGCACGTCGAGTCCGCTCTTCGCCGCGACCTTCTTCACGACCTCCATGATCTGCGCGTGCGGGCCGCCCGTCACGCCTACCTTGATGGTCTCCGCCTGCGCGGCCTGCGCGCCCGCGAACAGCGCGGCTGCGCCGAGCGCCGCCGCGAACTTCAGCATGAAGCGTCGTTGCATCGTCTCCCCCGATGAGAATGAATGTCGCTTACTTGTGGCTCAGGCGCCGGACCAGCCAGTCGCCGAACGACTGCACGATCTGCACGAACACGATCAGGATCGCGACGACCGTCCACATCACTTCCGGCAGATAGCGCTGATAGCCGTAGCGGATGCCCAGATCGCCGAGGCCGCCGCCGCCGATCGCACCTGCCATCGCCGAATAGCCGACCAGCGACACGAACGTGATCGTCAGCCCGGCGACGATGCCCGGCAGCGATTCCGGCAGCAAAACCTTGAAGACGATCTGCGACGTCGTCGCGCCCATCGACTGCGCAGCTTCGATCAGGCCGCGATCGACTTCGCGCAGCGCCGTCTCGACGAGTCGCGCGATGAACGGCGCGGCCGCGAGCGTCAGCGGCACGACCGCCGCGGCCGTGCCGATCGACGAGCCCGTGACGAGCCGCGTAAACGGAATCACCGCCACGAGCAGAATGATGAACGGCGTCGAGCGCACCGCGTTGACGACACCGCCGAGCACGCGATTGACCGCGAGGTTCTGCAGCACGCCCTGCCGGTCGGTCAGATAGAGCAGCACGCCGAGCGGCAGCCCGACGAGCGCGCCGACCGCCCCGGAGATGCCGACCATGATCAGCGTCTCCCAGAACGACTGCACGAACATATCGAACATCTCACTCAACATACGAAAGCTCCTCGACCACCACACCTTGCTCGCGCAGGAACGCGAGCGCCTGTCCGACCTTGCCCGGCTCGCCGCCGGCCAGCACCGCGAGCGAACCGAACGCCTGCCCCTGGATCTCGTCGATCTGGCCGTGCAGGATATTGAAATCGAGTTCGTAGCGGCGGATCGTCTCCGACAGGATCGGCTGGTCGACGCCGGACCCGGTGAACGCGAGGCGCAGCAGATGCCCGCTGCCCGTCTTCAGCCGCTCGGCGACGCGCGCCTTCAGCGCGGGCGGCAACTCCTGCGCGATCACGTCGCCGATCAGCGCGCGCGTGACTTCGTGATGCGGCTGCAGGAACACGTCGATCACGCGCCCCTCTTCGACGACGCGACCCGCATCGAGCACCGCGACGCGATCGCAGACCTGCTTGATCACTTCCATCTGGTGGGTGATCAGCACGATCGTCAGCCCGAGCTCGCGGTTGATCCGTTTGAGCAGGTCGAGAATCGAGCGCGTCGTTTCCGGATCGAGCGCGGAAGTCGCTTCGTCGGACAGCAGCACCTTCGGCTTGCTCGCGAGCGCACGCGCGATTCCGACGCGCTGTTTCTGGCCGCCGCTGATCTGTGCCGGGTAGCGGTCCTTCTGCGCGGACAGCCCGACGAGCTCGAGCAGCGGCAGTACCGCGGCCTCGATTTCGGCGCGGCTTGCGCCCGCGAGCTCGAGCGGCAGCGCGACGTTGTCGAACACGGTGCGCGACGACAGCAGATTGAAGTGCTGGAAGATCATCCCGATCTGGCGACGCGCCTCGCGCAGTTCGCCCGCCGACAGCAGCGTCAGATCGCGGCCCGCGACCGTCACGTTGCCCTCGCTCGGCCGAGTGAGCAGGTTGATGGTGCGCACGAGCGTGCTCTTGCCGGCACCGCTTCGGCCGATGATGCCGAACACTTCGCCCTGCGGAATCGTCAGATTGACGTTGTGCAGCGCTTCGACCCAACCGTTCGGGCCCGGAAAACGCTGCGACAGATTGCGTAATTCGATCATGTAAACAAAACGGCGACCGGCTGGCGAGCAGGCCCGCCAGTCGGCCGCCGATGCATCTGGAATAGCCGGCGATTTTACCGCAAACGTCTCATTCCACTTAATAATCGATTTCGATCTTTTCATAACCGCACGATATTAGAGGAACGCCGCGAGCGCGCCGACGCGGCGGCGCGACTATGATCCCGACACGCCGACGAACCAACGGGAGACACGCGAGATGACGGTGACGACCATGCAGACCGAGGCGTCGGCCGACGCACGCACGGCGCCCGCGCCGCACATCGGGCGGCTGCGCACGGCGGACGGACTCGAACTCGCGTCGTACCGTTGGCCGGCCGACGCCCGCGCTGCGCCGCCGCGCGCGACGGTCGCGCTGTTGCACGGCCTTGCCGAACACGCGGGCCGTTACGCGCCGCTCGCAGCCCGCCTGAACGCGGCCGGCATCGACCTGCTCGCGATCGACCTGCGCGGCCACGGCCGCTCGCCCGGCAAGCGCGCCTGGGTCGCGCGCTTCGACGAATACCTCGACGACGCCGACGCGCTCGTGGACGAAGCCGCGCGCGCGCCGACGCCGCTGTTCCTGATGGGCCACAGCATGGGCGGTGCGATCGCCGCGCTGTACGCGATCGAGCGCGCGCCGGCGCGCGCATGCACGCTGGCCGGCCTCGTGCTGTCCAGCCCCGCGCTCGCGCCGGGCCGCGACGTGCCGCGCTGGATGCTCGCGCTTAGCCGCCTGATCAGTCGAGTCTGGCCGACCTTCCCGGCGATCCGGATCGACGCGGCGCTGCTGTCGCGCGACGCGGACGTGGTCGCCGCGAATCGCGCGGATCCGCTCGTGCATCACGGCCCCGTGCCGGCGCGCACGGGCGCGGAAATCCTCGACGCGATGGCGCGCATCGAGCGCGGCCGCAGCGCGCTGCGCGTTCCGGTGCTCGTCTACCACGGCACCGCGGACAAACTGACCGAACCGGACGGCAGCCGCACGTTCGGCGCGCGCGTCGGCTCGGCCGACCGCACGCTGACGCTATACGAAGGCGGATTTCACGAAACGATGAACGACATCGAGCGCGAGCGCGTGATCGATGCGCTGATCGGCTGGATAGATGCGCGCGTGCCGGCGCGCTGAGTGCGCGCCGGGCCGTCAGATGCCGGCGAGCACGCGCAGATGCGCGACGACGCTGCGGCCGAGCGCGGACAGGTTGTAGCCGCCCTCGAGACAGCTGACGATGCGGCCCTGCGCATGCCGGCGCGCAACGTCGACGATCTGTGCGGTGAGCCACTCGAAATCGGCTTCGACGAGACCGAGATTGCCGATGTCGTCCTCGCGATGCGCATCGAAGCCCGCGGATACGAACAGCATCTGCGGCTTGAACGCGTCGAGACGCGGCAGCCAGAACATGTCGACCGCCTCGCGGATCGCCATGCCGTTGCTGCGCGCGGGCATCGGCAGGTTCACCATGTTCGGCGCCTGATGATCGACGCCCGAGAACGGATACAGCGGATGCTGGAAGAAGCTGCACATCAGCACGCGCGGGTCGTTCGCGAATGCGGCCTCGGTGCCGTTGCCGTGATGCACGTCGAAATCGACGATCGCGACGCGCTCGAGGCCGTGCACGTCGAGCGCGTGCCGCGCCGCGACCGCGACGTTGTTGAAGAAGCAGAAGCCCATCGCGCGCGCAGGCTCGGCATGATGGCCCGGCGGACGCACGCTGCAGAACGCGTTCGCGTAGCGGCCCTCGATCACCGCGTCGGTCGCCGCGACCGCGGCGCCGGCCGCGCGCAGTGCGGCGCGCCACGTGTCGCGGTTCATCAGCGTATCGGGGTCGATTTCGACGTAGCCGTCGACGGGCGTCAACCCGCGCAGATAGTCGATGTGCGCCTGCGTATGCACGCGGCCGAGCGCGACTTCGCTCGCGAACGGCGCCGTTTCGTGCACGATCAGATCGTCGATGCGGCTCGCGATCAGCTGATCCTGGATCGCCGACAGCCGGGCCGGGCATTCCGGATGCCACTGCCCCATCTCGTGCAGCATGCAGTCGGGGTGCGTATAGAAGGCGGTTGCCATAACGTGTCATCTGCAGCGCTGGATGCGCCGCAGGTCTCCTTCAATGATGTCCATCGTCTGCCGCGAATTCGCCGCTAACTTACCACATCGCGCGTCCGCTTCGCGTCGGCGCGCGGGATGCGTCGGGTATACTGCGCCGAACACAATCGCCCTGTCCGAGCGCTTCGACATGAATTTCAGCAAGCCTGCCGCCCTTCTCTCCGCGCTGTTCCGCGCTCGCCTTCCGCTCGTCGTCGCTGCCGTCGCCGCATTGTGCGCGGCGCCCGCCGGCGCACAGACGGCGTCCGCGAAATCCGGCCTGCGCGTCGCGCAGGCGCAGCCGCAACAGCCGGCGCAGCCGGGCCAGACTTTCGAAGAAGAGATCGTTCCGCAGCGCTACGCGAACAATCCGAAGATCGATGCGTTCATCGACGACATGGCGAGCCGCAACGGTTTCGACGCCGCGAGCCTGCATGCGCTGTTCTCGCGCGTCAGCTACTCGGCGACGGCCGTCAAGCTCGTGCGGCCCGCACCGACGCCGACCGTGAAGAACTGGCGCGTCTATCGTTCGCGCTTCATCGAGCCGATCCGCATCAACGCGGGCGTGAAGTTCTGGAAGGCGAACCAGGCGACGTTGCAGCGCGCCTCGCAGGAGTTCGGCGTGCCGCCGGAAGTGATCGTCGGCATCATCGGCGTCGAAACGATCTACGGCCGCTACATGGGCAACTTCCGCGTGCTCGATGCGCTGACGACGCTGGCGTTCGACTATCCGGACACGCCGAACCGCGACAGCCGTCAGGCGACGTTCCGCAAGAACCTCGAGGATTTCCTCGTGTGGACGCGCGACAGCCAGCTCGACCCGACGACCGTGCTCGGTTCGTACACGGGCGCGATCGGCATTCCGCAGTTCCTGCCGAGCAGCATCCGCGACTATGCGGTCGACTACGACGGCACCGGTCGCGTCGATCTGCGCAGCAGCGCGGCCGATGCGATCGGCAGCGTTGCGAACTATCTGAAGCAGCACGGCTGGGAAACCGACCGTCCCGTGGTGTGGCAGATCACGCCCGATACGGGCAGCCTCGGCATCGCGCAGGCGGCCGCCGACGGTCAGCCCGAACCGCACTGGGCGCTGTCGCAACTGCTGCGCGCCGGCATGACGCTGAACGAACCGACGGTCAACATCACGACGGAAGCCGGCACGCCCGTTACGGTCGTGGACTTGCCCTCGCCGGGCAGTGCGACCGAATACATGCTCGGCCTCAAGAACTTCTACGTGCTGACGCGTTACAACCGCAGCTTCTTCTATGCGCTCGCCGTGTATCAGCTCGGCGAAGCGGTGAAGGCGCAGATGGAAGCGAGCGGCGCACTGCCGCCGAGCGATGCGGACTCGCAGTCGACGTCGCAGTAATCCTGCCCGCCATCAAGAAAAACGCCGCTGCATGCGGCGTTTTTTTGTTGTTGAAGCGCGGCCCGTGCGAGGCGCGCAGCGTCACGCCGGAAACACGCCGGTAGACAGATAGCGGTCGCCGCGATCGCAGATGATGAAGACGATCGTCGCGTTCTCGACCTGACGCGCGATGCGCATCGCGACTTCGCATGCGCCGCCCGACGAAATGCCGGCAAAAATGCCTTCGACCGACGCGAGCCGGCGCGCCATCGTCTCGGCTGCGGCCTGGCTCACGTTCTCGACGCGATCGACGCGGCTGCGATCGAAAATCGTCGGCATATAGGCTTCCGGCCACTTGCGAATGCCCGGAATGCGCGAGCCGTCTTCCGGCTGCGCACCGATGATCTCGATCGCCGGATTCTGTTCCTTCAGATAGCGCGACGTGCCCATGATCGTGCCCGTCGTGCCCATCGCGGACACGAAGTGCGTGACGCGCCCTTCGGTGTCGCGCCAGATCTCCGGGCCGGTGCCTTCGTAGTGTGCGATCGGATTGTCGGGATTGCCGAATTGATCGAGGATCACGCCCTTGCCTTCGCGCTGCATCTGCTCCGCGAGATCGCGCGCCAGTTCCATCCCGCCCTTCACCGGCGTCAGGATGATCTCTGCGCCGTACGCGGCCATGCTCTGCCGACGCTCGACGGACAGATCCTCGGGCATGATCAGCACCATCTTGTAGCCGCGGATCGCGGCGGCCATCGCGAGCGCGATGCCGGTGTTGCCGCTCGTCGCTTCGATCAGCGTATCGCCCGGCTTGATGCGGCCGCGTGCCTCGGCCTTGCTGATCATCGACAGTGCCGGGCGATCCTTCACGGACCCGGCCGGATTGTTGCCCTCCAGCTTCGCGAGAATCACGTTGTTGCGCGCGCGAATCTCGTCGTCCGGCAGGCGGACCAGTTGCACGAGCGGCGTGTTGCCGATCGTGTCTTCGATAGTTTTGTAAGCCATGGAGATACCGTGAGTGCGAGGCCGATCAATCGGTCGATTGTAAACCACCGCCCGTCGCCGCGCCCGCAACCCACATTGCAACGATGGAATACGCGACGTGCCGCGCAACGTGCGCCCGTCAGCGCATCCACGCAAAAAACCCGCGGCATGCCGCGGGAAGCCGTCGCAACGACGGCGACTGAAGGAGCCTGTCGTTTCGTCCGGCGCGTTACTTCTGTGCCGTGCGCGTGGGTGCGCCTGCGGGTTTTGCGGCGGCGGGCGATGCGGCCTTGCCGGCCGCAGGCGAACCAGCCGCGCTTGGGCCGGCCGCACCAACGGTCAATCCCTCCTTCTGGAGGCGCTCGACCGTGTGCCCGCCCATCCCTTTCACGCGCGACGCGAGATCGGCGGCATCCTTGAACGGACCGCGCGCGCCGCGCTCGTCGAGAATCGCCTTCGCGCGCGCAGGACCGATGCCCTTGATTCCCATCAGCGCGTCTTCGTTCGCGCTATTGACGTCGACGGCAGCCCACGCGGAAGCGAATGCGCCGAACAGCGCCGCCGCTGCAAACCACTTTCTGATCATGTCCTGGATCTCCCGATGAAAAGCGGCCGGCGGCTGCCGACCGTGAGACCCAGTCTAGCGATGCAACGCTCGGGCTTAAACCTGGCCGGACAGCCAACGAACGTAGCGGTCGACGCCTTCCTGCACGGTCAGGAACGGCGCATCGTAGCCGGCCGCACGCAGCTTCGTCTGGTCGGCCTGCGTGAAGCACTGGTACTTGCCGCGCAGCGCGTCCGGGAACGGCACGTATTCGATCAGCCCCTGCTCGACCTGCTGCGCGAGCGTCAGCGGCGGCAGATTGTCGAGTGCGCGCAGCGTGTTCACGACCGTCGATGCGATGTCGTTGAACGGTTGCGCGCGGCCGGTGCCGAGGTTGAAGATGCCCGATTTCTCCGGATGATCGAAGAAGAACAGGTTCACCTTGGCGACGTCCTCGACCGACACGAAATCGCGCGTCTGCTCGCCCGCCGCATAGCCGTTGTACTCGCCGAACAGCTTCACCTTGCCTTCCGCGCGGAACTGGTTGAAGTTGTGGAACGCGACTGACGCCATGCGGCCCTTGTGCGTTTCGCGCGGGCCGTACACGTTGAAATAGCGGAAGCCGGCGATCTGGCTCTTCGCATTCGGCAGCACGCGGCGCACGACCTGGTCGAACAGGAACTTCGAATAGCCGTACACGTTCAGCGGCGCCTCGACGCTGCGCTCTTCGACGAATCGCGTGGAGCCGCCGTAGATCGCCGCCGATGACGCATACAGGAACTGCGCGCCCTGCGCGAGGCACGCGTCGAGCACGGCGCGGCTGTAGCGGAAGTTGTTGTCCATCATGTAGCGGCCGTCGGTTTCCATCGTGTCCGAACAGGCGCCTTCGTGGAACACCGCACGCACCTTGCCGAAATCGCCGCGCGCGAAGCGCTCGACGAATTCGGTCTTGTCGAGATAGTCGTCGATCTCGCAATCGACGAGATTCTTGAACTTGTCGGCGCGCGTCAGGTTGTCGACCGCGATGATGCGCGTCTCGCCGCGCTCGTTGAGCGCCTTGACGATGTTCGCGCCGATAAAACCGGCCGCGCCGGTGACGATGAGAGTCATGATCGTCCTGCCTGGAAAAGGAAGCGGTTCGCGCGTGGCGCGACTCGCTTAGTGAAACAGTTCGTCGTAGTCGACCGTGGCGGTGCCGAGCTTGCCGACCACGATGCCGGCCGCGCGATTCGCGAGCACCACCGCATCGACGAGCGGCACGCCGGCGCCGAGCATGGTCGCGACCGTCGCGATCACCGTGTCGCCCGCGCCCGACACGTCGAACACCTCGCGTGCGAGCGCCGGCGCGTGCAACTCGCCGGTCGCGGAAAAGAGCGTCATCCCCTCTTCCGAACGCGTGAGCAGCAGCGCATCGATGTCGAGCTCCGCGCGCAGCTTCGCAACACGCGCGCGCAGATCGTCTTCCGATTTCCACTGACCGACGACCTCGCGCAACTCCGCGCGGTTCGGCGTGATCAGCGATGCGCCGCGATAACGCGCCCAGTCGTCGCCCTTCGGATCGACGAGTACCGGCTTGCCGGCCGCGCGCGCCTTCTCGATCATCGTCGTCACGTGCGTGAGACCGCCCTTTGCGTAGTCGGACATCAGCACGACGTCGTGCTGCGGCAGCAGCGTGTCGAAGCGCGCGAGGCCCGCGAGCAGCACTTCGTGCGTCGGCGTCGATTCGAAGTCCACACGCAGCAGCTGCTGCTGGCGTGCGAGCACGCGCAGCTTGATCGTCGTCGGCAGCGCCGGATCGCGCTCGAGATGCGGCGTCACGCCGCTATGGCCGAGCAGCTCGACGATCCGCTCGCCGGGCTCGTCGCAGCCGACCACGCAGAGCAGGCCCGCCTGGCCGCCGAGCGTCACCGCATTGCGCGCGACGTTCGCCGCGCCGCCGAGCCGCTCCTCGTGACGCTGCACGTGCACGACGGGCACCGGCGCCTCCGGCGAAATGCGGTCGACGTTGCCGAACCAATAGCGGTCGAGCATCACGTCGCCGACGACGAGCACGCGCGATCGAGCAATCTGGTCGCGCGGAACCGGAACGACTTCGCGAAGCGTGGTCATCGTGCGTTCATCCATGGGAGTGGGCCTGCGGGTCGAGATGGGGGCGCCCGATCGCGTAGTAATCGATGCCGAGCTCGGCCATTGCGTCGGGCTCGTACAGGTTGCGCCCGTCGAAAATCACCGGTGCCTTCAGTTCGGCCTTCAGGCGCGTGAAATCCGGACTCTTGAATTCCTTCCATTCGGTGACGATCACGAGCGCGTCCGCGCCGATGACTGCCGCGTCCTGCGTGTCGACGAACTGCAGCCGCGCGAGCGCGTCCGAGCCTTCGCCGAGATCGAGCGCGAACACGCGCCGCGCCTCGTCGAGCGCGACCGGATCGTAGGCGCGCACGGTCGCGCCGCGCGCGAGCAGCGCCGCGATCAGACGGCGGCTCGGCGCCTCGCGCATGTCGTCGGT
>NZ_KV786775.1:0-2812 GCF_001806955.1 Burkholderia sp. HMSC10F09 | reverse complement strand
CGGTGTTCGGCTTGAACGCGAGCCCCCAGACGGCGAATTCGCGGCCGCTCAGATCCGCGCCGAAACGCCGCTCGATCTTGCCGATCAGCACGTCCTTCTGCGCATGGTTGGCCGCTTCGACCGCTTCGAGAATGCGCAGCGGCTGGCCGTTTTCACCGGCGGTGCGGATCAGCGCCTGCACGTCCTTCGGGAAGCATGAACCGCCATAGCCGACGCCCGCGTACAGGAAGTGATAGCCGATGCGCGGATCCGAACCGATGCCGCGGCGCACGGCCTCGATGTCGGCACCGACCTTGTCGGCGAGATTCGACATCTCGTTCATGAACGAGATGCGCGTCGCAAGCATCGCGTTCGCCGCGTATTTCGAGAATTCGGCGGAACGCACGTCCATGTAGATCGTGCGCTCGTGATTGCGGTTGAACGGCGCGTAGAGCTTCTTCATCTTCTCGCGCGCGACCGTGCCGGTCTCGTCGTCGTCGACGCCGATGATGATGCGGTCCGGACGCATGAAGTCGTCGACCGCCGCGCCTTCCTTCAGGAACTCGGGATTCGATACGACCGAGAAGCGATGCGCGACGCTGCCCGCGAGGCCGCGCGCGGCGAGCGCTTCCTCGACGACGCCGCGCACGCGCTGCGCGGTGCCGACGGGCACTGTCGACTTGTCGACGATCACCTTGAAGCCGGTCATGTGGCGGCCGATGTTGCGCGCGGCTTCGAGCACGTATTGCAGGTCGGCCGAGCCGTCTTCGTCGGGCGGCGTGCCGACCGCGATGAACTGGATCTCGCCGTGCGCGACGCTTGCCTCGATATCGGTCGAAAAACGCAGCCGTCCGGCCGAGCGGTTGCGCGCGATGATCTCGAGCAGCCCCGGTTCGTGGATCGGCACGCCGCCGTTGTTGAGGATCTCGATCTTGCGCGGATCGACGTCGAGACAGAAGACGTCGTGGCCGATCTCCGCGAGACACGCGCCCGTGACGAGGCCGACGTAGCCCGTGCCGATGATGGTGATTTTCATAGATGTTCCGGTGCTTCCCGGTAATAGACTAACTTGGCCGCCGGGCTTCGCCCGGCGACGACCGCGATGCGTCGGCGCCGTGTGCCGGGATCAGCCCGGCATCGCAGGTTCGACGCGGCGCGGCGCATAGGTTTCCCAGCCGCTGCAGCCCGGGCATTGCCAGTAGAAGAGCCGCGCCCGGAAACCGCAATTCTGGCACGTATACCGTGGCAGATTTTTGGTGCGCTGCTTGATCAGCGCACGCATCATTTCAAGTTCCTTACGCCGCGGCTCGTCGGCACCGGCGATCTGCGCATCGAGCAGATGCAGCATGCCGGACAGATTCGGCGACTTCTCCATCTGCGTGCGCGCGAGCGTATGCGCGGCGTCCTGCCCGCGCAAGCCCGCGATGTGCTGATACGCGATGTCGAGCAGGTCGTTCGACGGATAGCGGTCGACGTAGCCCATCAGCAGCTCCGCACCCTCCGCCGCCTTGCCGAGCGCGACGTACGCCTTCATCAGCTTGTCGGCGACGAGCGGCAGATAGGCGGGATTCTGCGCTTCGACGCGCTTCCAGTGCTCGATCGCCGCCGCGTGATCGCCGGCCGCGTCGGCCGCATCGCCGGACAGGATCGTCGCGCGCACGTTCTGCGGATTCGCGGCGAGCGCGAGCCGCAGCTGTTCGGCCGCGGCCGCGCCGTTCTTGCGCTGCAGCGCATCCTGCGCGAGCTCGCAATGAAACTGCGCGATTTCGGTCCCGAGCGGCTTGTCGCTCATCGATTCGATGCGCTTCGCGGTATCGATCGACTTGTTCCAGTCCTTCTCGATCTCGTAGATCGTCAGCAGCGCGCGCTGCGCACCGAGCGCATAGTCGCCGTCGGCGAGCTTGTGAAACGCCTCTTCGGCGCGATCGAGCAGGCCGGCCTTCAGGAAGTCCTGACCGAGCTCGTACAGCGCGTGATCGCGCTCGTTGACGGGCAGGTCGGTCCGGCTCAGCAGATTCTGGTGCACGCGAATCGCGCGATCCGTCTCGCCGCGGCGGCGGAACAGGTTGCCGAGCGCGAAGTGCAGCTCGACCGTTTCGGGATCGAGCTTCGCGACTTCGATGAACGCATCGATCGCCTTGTCCGGTTGTTCGTTCAGCAGAAAGTTCAGGCCGCGAAAATACGAGCGCGGCAGATTCGCGCTCTCCGACAGCAGACTCTTCAGGTCATAGCGGGACGCCGCCCAGCCGAGCGCGAAAGCGACCGGAATCGCGAGCAACCACCAGAAATCCAGATCCATGCGAAATATCGAAGCAGAGACGAAAACCGCGCGAGACTCGCGCGGTGTCGGGGTTTAAATGACGGGCGGCATCGGCGGCTGATCGACGACGGCCGGCGTTTCCCTCGCCGCGCGCAAATCGCGCTTCAGGCGGCCGTTCTCGAGCCGCAGACGAAACACCGCAGGCAACGCGGACAGCAGGCCGGCCAGCAGCCCGACACCGAAGAACGCCAGCCCGATCAGGATCAGCGGCGCCTGCCACGCATAGCCGGCAAGGAAATTCAACGTCGCCGTCTGCGTATTGGCCAGTGCGAGCACCAGCAGCAGCACGAACACCAATACCCGAACCAGCCAGACGATAAACTTCATGAAGCCCTCTCTTTGTTGAGGTTTGCCGCGGCGCGCGACTCCCCTTCGCCGCGCCGAATCGACCCGGATTGTAAAGGAAGCGTTTCCGCGTCAGCGCAGATCGTGCGCGCCGGCTATTGCGCGACGGCGGCCGGAAACGAAAAAAGCGCCCACGAAGGGGTAATGCCGTTCAGTTAAGCAACTGAA
>NZ_KV786774.1:0-3579 GCF_001806955.1 Burkholderia sp. HMSC10F09 | reverse complement strand
GCGCCGACGAAGCGACGGCAGCGCATGCGGACGCGGCGGCCGCATGGGCGGAGCGCGAAGCGCAGCTCGAGGACGCGCTCGCGCGCGCGCGTGCCGAATGCGACGCGCAGCGTGACGCCTGCCGTACGCTCGCCGCCGAACGCGACACGCTCGCGCAGCACGCGACGAAGATCGCCGACGAAGCGGCGCGCCTGCGCGGGCTCGCGGGCACGTTCGAGCGCTGGCACGAGCAGATGATCTCGCTGACCGCGCAGAACCAGGACATGCGCATGAAGAACCAGGAGCTGTCGGCGATCGTCGCGCACGTGTCGATCGTGTCGCTCAATGCGTCGATCGAAGCGGCGCGTGCGGGCGCCGCGGGCCGCGGCTTCTCGATCGTCGCGAGCGAGGTGCGCGGGCTCGCCGCGCGCTCGCAGCAATTGTCGAACAGCTATCGCGACAGCCTGAACCGCAACGATCTCGTGACGGCCGCGACGTTCCAGGACATTCAGGCCGGCGGCAAGATGATCACGGCCGCGCTCGCGACGGTCGAGACGCTGGCCGGCCAGCTGCGCGCCCGATTCGAGGGAGCGGCCGCGTGATCAGCGCACAGGCGAAGGCCGGTTTCGAGCGGATCTTCTTCGACGCCGCGCGCACGCGGCTCGCCGCCGACAGCGCGTGCGACATCCGCCCCGTCGCGCACGATGCAGGCGATGCTTCGAGCGCGTCTACGCCCCCGTCCGCGTCGCGCCCGACGCCACGCCCGAACGCGCGCGCGGCCGAGCACCTTGCCGTGCTGACGATTTCCGCGCTGCATTTCCGGCTGCTGCTCGCGCTGAATTTTCGTGACGACGAAGCGACACGCCGCCATTTCGCGTCCGCGATGCAGACGGGCGGTGCACAGCGGCCGTTGCCGGAAGCGTTCATGGAGATTGCGAATCTGTGTTGCGGGGCGATCAACCAGGCGCTGACGGCGGCGTTCCCCGATCTCGGGATGTCGACGCCGTATCTGCTGCACGGCGCGAGCGTCGACTATCTGGCCGCGCTTCGCCCGGACCACATGGCCGCCTACGACGTGACGCTCGACGGCGACGTGCGCATCGGCGCGACGCTTTGCGTCTGCGCCAACGCGCCGGTCGACTTCCACGTGCCGGAAACGGCCGCCGCGGTAGACGCCGGCGGCGCGCTCGAACTGTTCTGACCGGCCCTGACGAACCCCGCGCGCGTGCCGCGCGATCGAACCCGAGGATTTGCGAGATGACCGAAGACCGACCCGTCAGCAAGGTGCTGGTGCTCGAAGACAGCCGCGCACATGCGGACGCGATCAAGCGCTTTTGCGACGAACATCATCTGGTCGGGCTGACCGTGCGACGCAACCGGCTGCTGCAGGTGCTGCGCTCGAACATCGACCTCGGCGCGATCCTGCTCGCCGAAGACTACGGCGGTTCGCCGGCCGAGAGCGCGATCGTCGCGACGCAGATCGACGCGCTGCGCCCGGAGTTGCCGATCATCCTGCGCCGCACGTCGCTCGCGTCGCGCGAGGGGCTGCCGGAGGCGCTCGCCCGCGTCGCCTGCGCCGCGTACGTCGCGGACGACATGACGCCGCTGCGCCGCGCGATCGACGAATACCTGTTCAGCCGCGACTACCCGAACGCGCTCGTGCGCGGCATCTCGGAGATCACCGAGGCGCGGCTCGACACGCTGTTTCCGGGCATGACGATCGAGCGCGACACGCCGTGCATCGTGCGCGACCAGATCATCTTCGGCGAGGTGTTCAGCCTGATCGCGCTGGAAAGCGCGTGGTGCCGCGGCTACATGCTGCTGCAGACGAGCGAGCAGCCGCTGCTCGACATGATCGGCAGCGTGCATCGCGACCGGGCGCCGGACTTTCGCGACGTCAACGGCGTGCTCGGCGAACTGACGAACCTCGTCTGGGGCGCGTTCAAGAACCGCTACCTCGGCGACGCCGACGCGCTCGCGCGTCATCCGGTGCAGGTGCCGCTCGTCGTCAATCACAAGCAGAAGTTCATCTCGTTCGGCGGCGACTGTCCGCAGCTCTGTTTCAAGTACCGGATGACGGACCCGTCGAGCGGCCGCGCGGTGCAGATTGATCAGCGCTTCGTGTTCAGTCTCAGCTGGTCGCCGGAGGATTTCCGCGAGCAGGTGCCGGACGTCGGGCCGATGGTCGAGTCGGGCGAACTCGAACTGTTTTGAAGTCAGCAACACACGAAAGGGGAATACCGCATGGCAAAGATTCTGGTGGTCGACGATTCGGGCACGGTGCGCGACGAGGTCGCGGGCTTTCTGCGCAATCACGGGCTCGACGTCGCGACGGCGGTCGACGGCAAGGACGGGCTCGCGAAGCTGCGCACGACGCCGGGCGTGCGGCTCGTGATCAGCGACGTCAACATGCCGAACATGGACGGGCTGACGATGGTCGAGAAGATCCGCGGCGAGCTCGCGAATACGTCGGTCAACGTCGTGATGCTGACGACCGAAAGCAGCCCGGCGATGAAGGAGCGCGGCAAGGCCGCGGGCGTGAAGGGCTGGATCGTGAAGCCGTTCAAGGGCGATGCGGTGCTCGATGCGCTGAAGAAGCTCGCGAGCTGAGGGCGGCGTCGCGCGGCGCCGCCGGCGACTGGACGGCGCGCCGAATGTGGAGGACCATTTGACCGTCTTCGTCTGTCGATGCCGGAGCGAATCCGGCCGAACCTCGTCGAGCGGAACATCATGGAACCCGATCACGCGACTTCCGAGCCGATCCTGTTGCGCGACATGCGCGACGGCGTCGTCACGCTGCGGCTGAACCGGCCGCAGCAGTTCAATGCCTTGTCCGAAGCGATGCTGGCCAGCCTGCGGGACGCATTCGATTCGCTGGCCGCCGACGCGCGCGTGCGCTGCGTCGTGCTGGCCGCCGAAGGCAAGGCGTTCTGCGCGGGGCACGACCTGCGCGAGATGCGCAGCAAGCCGGATCTCGACTATTACCGCACGCTGTTCGCGCAATGCAGCCGCGTGATGCTCGCGATGCGCGCGCTGCCCGTGCCGGTGATCGCGCGCGTGCACGGGATCGCGACGGCGGCCGGCTGCCAGCTCGTCGCCGCGTGCGATCTCGCGATCGCCGCCGACACCGCGCGCTTCGCGGTGTCCGGCATCAACGTCGGGCTGTTCTGCTCGACGCCGGCCGTCGCGCTGAGCCGCAACGTATCGGCCAAGCGCGCGTTCGACATGCTCGTGACCGGGTGCTTCGTCGACGCGGCGACGGCCGCCGCGTGGGGCCTCGTCAACGAGGCCGTGCCGGCCGATGCGCTCGACGCGGCGGTCGCGCGCAAGGTTGCGGAGATCGTCGCGAAGAGCCCGGCCGCGGTGCGCTACGGCAAGCAGATGTTCTACCGGCAGCGCGAATTGCCGCTCGACGACGCGTATGCGTACGCGGGCGACGTGATGGCGCGCAACATGATGGAAGAGGATGCCGGCGAGGGCATCGATGCGTTCCTGGAAAAGCGCGCGCCGACGTGGCGTGCGTAGCGGGGCGGCAGGCACTGCGCCGCGGTCGGCGCGGCGCTGACCGGAACGCGGCGGCGCGGCCGCCGCGCGTTCAGC
>NZ_KV786773.1:0-1451 GCF_001806955.1 Burkholderia sp. HMSC10F09 | reverse complement strand
CGCGCTGATGCGCGAGCGCACGTGCGCCGGCCGGCCGCGGCGCGCGATGCGGGCGAACCGGCGTTGGCATGCGGCCGGCCGCGGGGCTAAAGTAGCGGCTCCTGACTGACGGAACGGATCGCTATCTATGTATCTCGGCATCGACCTCGGCACTTCGGAAGTGAAAGTGCTGCTGCTGGCCCCGGACGGCTCGGTCGTCGGCACGGCCGGCACGCCGTTCACCGTCTCGCGGCCGTATCCGCGCTGGGCCGAGCAGCATCCGGAAGACTGGTGGCAAGGCACGCTCGCGGCACTCGCGACGCTGCGCGAACGGCATCCGGACGCATTCGTGCAGGTGCGCGGCATCGGCCTGTCCGGCCAGATGCACGGCGCGGTGCTGCTCGGGCGCGACGATCGCGTGCTGCGTCCGGCGATCCTCTGGAACGACATGCGCAGCGCCGACGAATGCGCGCTGCTCACCGAGCGCGCCCCCGATCTGCATGCGCTCGCCGGCAATCTCGCGATGCCCGGATTCACCGCGCCGAAGCTGCTCTGGGTCGCGAAGCACGAACCGCAGGTATTCGCGGCGACGGCATGCGTGCTGATGCCGAAGGACTACCTGCGATTCCGGCTGACCGGCGCGAAGGTGTCCGATCCGTCCGATGCGGCCGGCACGCTGTGGCTCGACGTCGCGCGCCGCGACTGGTCCGACGCGCTGCTCGCCGCGTGCGACATGACGCGCGACCAGATGCCGCGCATCGTCGAAGGCAATGCGCCGTCCGGCACGCTGCGCGCGGACGTCGCACGCGCGCTCGGGCTGTCCGAGGCGGTCGTCGTCGCGGGCGGCGGCGGCGACAACGCGACGAGCGCGCTCGGCATCGGCGCGATCCATGCGGGCGACGGCTTCGTGTCGCTCGGCACGTCGGGCGTGCTGAGCGTCGTCGGCGACCGCTTCATGCCGAACCCCGCCTCGGCCGTGCACGCGTTCTGCCATGCGATCCCCGATCGCTGGCAGCTGATGAGCGTCGTGCTGTCGGCCGCGAGCTGCCTGCGCTGGGTCTGCAAGCTGACCGGCACCGACGAGCCCACGCTGCTCGCCGAAGTCGAAGCGCTCGACGCGGGCGCACTCGCGACCGCGCCGCTGTTCCTGCCGTACCTGTCCGGCGAGCGCACGCCGCACAACGATCCGTATGCGCAAGGCGTGTTCTTCGGGATGACGCATGCGACCGAGCGCGCGCATCTCGGCTATGCGGTGCTCGAAGGCGTGACGCTCGGCCTCGCGGACGGCCTCGACGCGCTGCATGCGGCCGGCGTCGAAACCGATCGGCTGTCGCTGATCGGCGGCGGCGCGCGCAGCGCGTTCTGGGCGCAGCTGATCGCCGATGCACTCAACGTCCGCACGCGCCGGCACGGCGGCGGCGAGACGGGCGCCGCGCTCGGCGCGGCACGGCTCGGCTGGCTCGCGGTCGGCG